>NZ_JASCPT010000050.1:0-38367 GCF_029959775.1 Pseudomonas sp. PS01270
ACATCAAGATCGGCACCGGCCAGTTCATCGACGCCGGCCAGGAAATCCACCTGAGCAGCGGCATGAAAGTGGTGATGGAGGCTGGTGCGGAACTCACGCTGATCGGCGGCGGCAGCTTCATCAAGATCGACGCTGGTGGCGTGACCATGAGTGGGCCGGTGATCAACATGAACTCCGGGGGTAGCCCGGGCGTTGGTACTGGCGCCGCGCCGTTGATGCCGGGACCTTTGAAACAGGCAGATGCAGATAAGGCTGGGCAGGTAGTGAAACCTTCGCTCGGTTCGTTCAAAGCTCAATCGAAGGCAGGCGTCTTGCTGCCCACTCCATCATGTCATCTGGATGCGAGCGGTCATTGCCCGATCCACCAACCCGGTGCGTCGACATGATTGAGTCCATCGAATCGCCGTTCAAACAGTCCACGACGACAGGCGCGATGTGTCTGATTCTGGACAGAAGCTTTGATGCGGATCTGCTCAGTCACTTGTTCCAGAGTGACGAACAGTACCGCCCCAGCTGCCTTCCACTGTTCACCAATACCCGCTACGCAGACTTGCAACCAGCAGGCCCATACGTCGTCCTGTATCCGGAGAGGCAAACCGTTGCTCCCTACGTCAGCACTTTGCTGGAGCAGTCTGATGCAGGTTGCGTCGCCTGGTTAAGCGACTCCGCTTTGCTGGATCAGGGCGTGGAACACTGGCGCAGCTTGCTGACCGTGCGCACCGACGAAGAACCGCAACAGATGATGCGTTTCTTCGATCCGCGCTGGCTCGAACCGTTGCTGCTTGCACTCGACGAGACCGAAAGAGCGCAGTTCATGGGGCCGTTCAGCGCGCTGGCATGGCGTAACGAGATTGGCTGGCGCTTCTACGCAAAACCTCCTCACACCCCGCCGACGGCCAAGCAGCCACCGGCATGGCTATACGTGGGCGAAGAACGTCAGGCATTGATCGAACAGGGCCGGCTCAGAGTCATCGCCACGCGCTTCGCGGACGATTACCGCGAGGTTCTGCCGACGGATGACCGCGTCGAGTTCGTTCATCGCCAGTTACTGGCCGCAAAAGATACGGGATACGAGCAAATGGCCGATCAGGAGCGCTGGCTTCGCGTAGCGATCCAGCGTGGCGACCGATTCTGGAAGCAGCCGCCCGCCACCGAGTTGCTCGCGCGTGACGACATAGCGCTCGGCGACAAGCTGACTCAACTGGAAAGCCTGTGAATCACAAGGACGATGAGCAATGAGCACCACCTACACAGTTAAGAGCGGCGACACTCTTGGCAGCATTGCCGCCGCCAACAAATGCTCCGTGGCCGATCTACGAGCGCTGAATCCGATCATCACCGACCCCAACCACATCAAGCCTGGATGGGCGCTGCAATTGCCGGCAGCCAAGGTTTTGCCGCCGCCGAAACACGCCGAGAACAAGAGCACCACAGCCGTCAAAGGCGCAGTCGAATGCCAGGATGAACTGGTCGACGTCATCCACATCACCGGCGACGATCACTTTTACGTGCTGACGGAAAAAGAATCGAAAGAGCTGCAGAAGCAATCCGACCTCGTCAAAAAACTCATGGACGAGCTGCACCAGAATCTCGCCAAGGCGACCGAAGCCAGGCTGTGCGCCAAGACCAAAGATCCGCAAGCCAATTGCACCTGCACGCGCTGCATCAAGGATGCCTGGAACGCCAAGGCTGAAGAAGCCGGGCTGCTGCAGCGCTCGCCTCCGGTTGTGGCAAAACCGAAAGCTGTCATCGAGCGCAAGGAAGACCTGCAAGGCCAATTGGCGACGGTGCAGAAGGCCCGCGATTGGTATCAGCGTTACACGCCCCAGCCGGCTTTTGAAGGCAGCTATCTGGAAACCAACTGGGAGGGCTTGCGCGCTAAAAAAGTCGCTGAACTGAACGCCGAGATTCAATCGCTGCGCACCCGCATCGCCGCGCAAGGCAAAGCCGAAGCTGGCGACAGCTCTACGAGTGCCAGCGGTGCAGCTCCGGATCTCAAGCACGGCAAAGGCAAAGGCACCGAGACGCAAAAAGGCAAGCAGGTCAAAACCGGCATCACCGTCGTCGAGTACATCTCCTTCAGCGATCCGACCCGACGCCACTACATTCCAGTGCGCACCCGAGAAGAATTCACCTGGCGGGTCAAAGTGCCGACCACCGTGATGCGTGGCAAACCGCTGGATAAAAATCTGGCCAAGGATTTGCTCAAGGACATCCGCACCGCTGTCAGCGATGGCCGCAAGACCAGCCCGCTGGGCAGCCTCGAGGCCAAGTTCACCTCTTGGACGAGCAAGGACGACAACCTACTCAACGCCCTGCATAAAGAATGCTCGTGGACATCCAACGAAGCCGACTCGGCCAAATACGCCGTATCGGCCGAAGCTCACGCCTTTCGCTTTGCCGCAACGGCCAGCGCCGGGATCAACAGCTGGGAGCCCGGCAAAGGCAACGTCGAAGTCGGCGTCAAAGCCAGCGCCGCCATCTCGCTGGCTGAAGGCTCGATAGCGCTGAAGAGTTACTTTCCGGATCAGGGCGGTTACGTGGTGCGCATGCCCTACCGCAATGCCGAAGGCAAGAAAGTGGTCAGCGACATCGGTATCTTCCGCCTCGACGGCAAGATCGAGCTATCGTGTTTCGCTGGCGCGACGGCCCAAGGCCAAGCTGGCGTCAAAGCCCAATACAAACCCAAGGAAGTAGAAGCCTCCGGGGCAACAGCTCTGCTAAGCCCGCCCGACATGGCCGTCGACAAGAAACGCGGCGGCAGCCTGGGATTGAAAGGCAACGCCTTTGCCGGCGTGCAAGGCGGAGGCACCGTCACCGGCACGTTGAAGTGGCTTGATTCAACCAAACAAGGGGTCGGCAAGATCGTCGCAGGACAGGCGAACGACAGCGGCAGCACAGACTGGTCGAGCCTGGTGGAGATCAAGGCTGAGGGGAACGCGGCGCTGGGTATTGGGGCCGGTTTTGATTTTGGGATTGAGATTACCGAAAACCGTTTGGCAATAAATTGCAAAGCGAGTCTGGTTTTCGGCCCTGGCGCAGGAGGCGGTTTTGGTACAGCAGTCGACCTCGAAAAGATCGGTGACCTGATCTACGTCTTCTGCAATGCTCTATCAAAGGCAGATTTCCATTACCAGCTAGCTGTAACTGAAGAAGCATTTGAATATATGGCTAGAGGTCTTTTCCAGATTATCAGCCAACCCGGCGAATCCATAGGCAAAGCATTTTCAAATAGCGCCAATGATATGAGACTCTGGTGGAAAAAACGAATTGCAACCAAACAGGAAGCTCAGACCACCGCCACTTACTTACTAAAAAATAAAACCGTTAAAGTAAATAGCAAAAACATTCCAATCAGTCTGCTACCCCCAGAAACAGTCGGGCCGATCATCTATCTTCTAACAGAAAGCTTTGTTGAAAGCTGGTCCGAAGAGCAGGAAAAAGCTGTTGTATTTTTGCTCTCTCACATCCGCACTTGGCGACAATTCATCCATATATTAGAAAACTGCTCAAAAGACGGAAAAAAAGTCGATCCAATGAGTAGCTTGAATCGCATCAATGCCCTGCTCGATGGGCATGAGCAAATGCAATTCAATAGTTTTATTAAAGCACTTGCAGCAAATATTGAAACAGCATCCGAAAAAACAGTAATGATTGCTTGGCAGCCAGGCCAATCATGGAGAAAAGAAAAAACACTGCTAGCGGCCCGGAGAAGCGGGCTATTTGACAGGATAGCCTAGCGCGGAGGGCGTCGCAGACGCCTTCCGAACAGTTATCAAAGCGGACTGCTGGACTGGATTGCGCACCTAAAGCTAGTATCGCTGGAATGATATTTTTGTACTAAATCTTGTGGCCAACGCCGCACCAGTGGAGCTGCTGACAGCGGTGCCTCCAAAGTTGTAGATCCTCTCCTGATTTTTCTGTTCCCAGATTCGGGGCCCTGAGGATTTTCCAGGGGGGAAATTTTGTAATAATCTTCAGCGTACCAGTCATTTACCCAATCGGTTGAGTTCCCAGCCATGCCATAAAACCCTAGAGGGTTAGGCGCAAATCGATTAACTGGGAAATTCTCCTGTTCATTTTCAAAAGGAAAGTTCTTTCCGTAGTCAAGGCTTCCAGTGTCAGTTGGAAAAAGTATATGTTTTCCACGATTGCGAGCCGCGAATTCCCACTGAGCCTCCGTCGGCAAGTCCACTTCGTAACCACTTAAAGACCCTATCCACTTACAGTAATCTTTTGCCTCCTGCCAGCTTTGAGTTGGAGCTGGAAGATCAGGCAAATATAAATCTTTTAGATCTTCACGCTTTCGATCATCTTCATCATAAAGAGGCTTTCCATTGGCAACAAAAAAAAGATCAAAATCCGCCAACCTAGCCTGATACTTCGAGAGATAGTAACTGGTCAATTTTACAGGATGGACGAAATCATCATTACCTTTGCTACTGATATTACAAAGCTGCTCCGGCTCCTGCCCACAAGGCCAGGTACAAACATCTCTTTCATCGTATTCACAAATCCAGCCAAAGTCGCCCATATCAAACTGGCCACCTTCGACAAAGACCATGTTGTCAATTGACTGGACCACGGTGTTGAGAACCTTGTCACGAAGCTCGGCCGAAAGATCAGGATATTTCGTTTCTACGGTCGCTGCGATGGAGGCCACCTTTTCGGGCGACAAGGTTTTGCTAGGCGGCAGAGGACCTGATTCAGCCTCACAGCCGACCAAGAGCATCAAGGCAGGAAGGGCAAGCAAAAACTGACGTAACACAGGCAATATCCTTATAAGGTGCGTCTGACTTACAAACATACCATCGCCCGGCAATACTACAAAATAACAAGTCCGTCAGCGAGCTCAACGCGTGTATGAACAATGCTCCTGGACATTAAACGAGGCCGAGGCAATGCCTTCCGCTTCGCCGCTGCGGTCCGCGCCGGATCAATGGCTGGGAACCTGGCAGGGCAATATCAAAATGAAGATTGAGCAACGGCGCCAGCGGCACCATCGCGATACCAGCCTCACAGTTTTTCAGCAGTTTGTACGGAGCACCGGAAGCCAGTGCCAGGATAGTAGGCATCTTGCTGCGGATTATCAGGCCAGCGTCGGACAACGGAAGCGGCGGACATGGGGCCTTCAGGATAATACGAACCACGTTTGACCTTATAGACTCCTGTTTCTGGCCCCCGTGGATTCTCCCTTGGAGAATGCCGATAGTAGTCTTCGCCGTACCAATCGTTAACCCAATCAGTGGCATTTCCTGCCAACCCAAAGACCCCCAATGGATTGGGAGGAAATCGATCGATTGGAAAAGTTTGCCCCCCTCCTTCATTTGGATAGTTCTCTCCAAAATCCAAACTACCCGTATCGGTAGGAAAAAGAATGTGTTTGCCGCCATTCCTAACCACGAATTCCCACTGCGCTTCTGTAGGTAAATCTATAGGGTACCCGCTGAGTTCGGCCAACCATACGCAATAATCCTTCGCTTCTTGCCAACTTTTGGTGAAAGCAGGCAAGTCCGGTTGATAGCGAAACTTTAAATCCTCTCTTTTGCGCTTTTCGGAGTCGAAAAGCGGCAGTCCTTTGGCGTTAAAAAATAAATCAAACTCTTTCAATGACACATGATATTTTGAAAAATAAAAACCGCTCAACTTAACGAAATGAACGAAATCATCATTACCATCACGGCTGATATTACAAAGCTGCTCCGCCGCCTGCCCGCAAGGCCAGGTACAAACATCTTTTTCATCGTATTCACAAATCCAGCCAAAGTCGCCCATATCAAATTGGCCGCCTTAAACGAAAACCATATTGTCAATTGACTGCACTACGGTGCTCAGAACCTTGTCACGAATTTCGGCGGAAAGGTCAGGGTGTTTCGTCTTGATGGTCGCTGCGATGGAGGCCACCTTTTCGGGCGACAAGGTTTTGCTAGGCGGCAGAGGACCTGATTCAGCCTCACAGCCGGCCATCAGCATCAAGACAGGAAGGGCGAGCACAAGCTGACGTAACACGGGCAATATCCTTATAAAGGTGCGTCAAAGGTCAAATATACCGTTGCGCGACGAGACTACAAACCATACCCCGACCTTGAACACGATCGCCGTTGCCCATCACGAATCTCTGCTGAGCCGCCAAATTAAGCTTCACCTAAGCTTCCCCCGCTAGCATCCCGGCTCATCAACCTGTCGTCTTGAGCCGTAATGAGTCCCTCCGACATGAAAGCCTTCGATCTGCCTACCCAGCCGCATCCCAACTTCAGTCTGGTTCTGGTCAATTACAAAACCCCGGACATTACCCGCATGTGTCTGGAGCTGTTGCGCGAGCATGTCCAGGCGCAGGGCATTCCAGTGTGGGTGGTGGATAACGATTCGGCGGATGCCAGCCTCGATTATTTGCGTTCGCTGGACTGGATCAATCTGATCGAGCGGCCGTCGCCGGGCAAGGAAATGGGGCATATTGCCCATGGCAAGGCGCTGGATCTGGCCTTGGCGAAAGTTGAGACCGATTACTTGTTTCTGCTGCACACCGACACCTTTGTCTACGACATGGAAGTGTTTGCGATGATGATGCGCGAATGCACCAAAAGTGCGGACATGGCGGCGGTCGGTTGTGTCGAGCAACTTGATCGTGGGTTACTGCGTGATACCTGGCGTTTAACTTCGCGGTTCTGCAAACATCATGTTCGTCGACTCAAAGTTCATCTTGGCCTGCGTTCAAAACCGCCACGCCCGTATAAAGAAACCCATTTGAAAAGTTTTTGTACGCTGTGGAATGCGCGTTTGATGAAGTCGCTGGGGTTGCACTTCTGCATGGATGAGGAGGTGCCTGGTTACACGCTTCAGGATCGAATGGTCGGGTTGGGCTATGGCGTCAGGTTCCTCTCGCCGCGGAAGATTTTCCGCTATCTGGATCACATCCAGGCCGGGACCGTCGCGGCGGCAGGCACTTATGGCAAGGATCATCGCCGTACAAAAATGTACCAGCAGACACTCAAGCGCTTGCAGGGGCAGCATGGCAAAACCGGTATGCAAGCTTCGACTTGATCGAAAACAATTAAAAAGGGCGACTGCAAAGTCGCCCTTTTTGCTTGCAGATTCTGTATACAATTTTCGTCAGTAGTGGAGTTCGCCCAGTGTTACGGCCTGGCAATCCTTGCACCGGTAAAGAGCCCTGACACTGGGCGAACGCCGAGGATTTTAATTCAAACAAGTGGGCATGTCGTCATGGGGAAACATGAAATTTTTGCACTGAAAAGTTAAAAACTGTGTTTTGCCGATTTATCCCGGGAATTGTCTTACAAAAAACTTTATATGATTGCTCTCATACATAAAGTTGTACAAGAGCAATAAACTTGTAGAGCTAATACTCAACTATCGTGCTGACTGGTCACTTTCAGGATATCGGTATAAGTGACAATAACGCTCTGCCCTACTTTCAGATCTTTCAACTTGGCCTGAATCTCCGGCTTCTTCACATCGAGCGTCTTCGATTGTCCGGATGGATTTTGGAGGGTGACCTGATTGGTCTTCAAATCAATTTTGCTGATTTTCAGCTGCACCTGAACCTGACGATAGGCCTCGCCGCCCGGGTTATCGCTGCCCGGGGCCTTGCGCAGTTCGCCAGTGCGCTCGGTGGTGCCTGGCAAACCTTTATCTACATCGGTGTCGAGATAAGCGGCGACAGATCGCTGCACCTCGATCTTCACCAGGTCCCCTACTTTGAGATTGGCAAGATTTTTCGCTTTGTCGCTGAGCTGAACGTGGACCTGACGTCCTTCGGGGCCTTCTAGCACGACCTGGTGATTGGCCGGGTCGACAGCGAGCACTTTGGTGGTAACGGAATCGGCCTCAACGACGGCGGATAACGGAATGTCGGCAGCCAGAGCGCCGAAACTCGTGACAGAAAGCAGCGTTGCGAGAGTGATGGCCTTGGCCAGAGCGTCGAGCTTCATATGCATTACTTTCCCTGTGATGAAATGGCGACACCCGCCACCGAAAACACTTCAGCGGCGGGCGTGCCAGTGAGCATAGACGCTGTTCAGGGCTTGACTTGGGTTTGTGGGCCTCGGGTGTTTGGCTTGGCGGTCTCCTGCGCAGTGGATTCGCCACTCGGCGTGCCTTTGCCGCTGTCCTGCCGCTGCTTGGGATCGGTCGGGCGCAGCGCATCGTTATCGCGTTCGGTTTCGCCGGCCGGGCGTGGTTCGTCGGGATTGTCGTTCTGGTTGATGGTGGTATTCATGGCAGGAGTCCTCAGGCTTCGGGATCTTCGAGTTCGCGGGCGACGTTGACCTCGGGTGACTGCTTGTGCAGATCATCGGCTTTGGCGCGCAACAACTGCCATTGCTCAAGATCAATCGCGCCTTGGCCGAGCAGGTCATCGGCGATGCGCTGCAGATCGAAATAGTGGGCGTCGGGCGATTGCTGCCAAAGCGTCTGATCGTCGAACAGGCGTTGCCAGGTGTTGAGGTCTGGGAGTTGCACGTCGTCGCTCATGGGTGAGTCCGAAAATGGCGGGTTTCTGGGTAGAGCGGAGAGCGCTGCTGAGAGTTCCAGTCAGTTAACTCAGCGGTCACAGCGCTGACGCTTTCGGGAGCAGGCTCGCTCCCACAGGGAAGAAAGCGGTGCCGCCGTTAATACCCGGTCATTTCCAGATAGCCCTGGCCAGGATGGCTGCCATTGATCTTCACCGGCCCTTCCCAGTACGGAATACGCAAATCCATCCAGGCATTGCGGTTGATCGCGTCAACGCTGATATCGAGTTGCTTGTCGGGAATGCGGATCGACCATTTCACCGGCATCGGTCGATCAGCCACCTTGGCCGTATCCTGCGGCACGAGGCTGATCTGCTCGCGGTGCAATGTCTGAATCTGCCCGTCAGCGGCGATCCAGGTGCCGGTCAGATAAGGTGCGCCGTCCTTCTGCCGCATGCGATAAAGCATCACGTGTTCGCCGCTATCCAGATGCAGCGAGAACCAGTCCCAGCCCGTCTGGTTGGCAGTCAGCGGTTGGCTGCTCCATTCGCGATCAAGCCACGCCGGACCGCTGACGGTGTAGGTCTGGCCGTCGATCTGCAGCGTGCCGCTGGCCTGGAAAAATGGCTGGCTGTAGTAATACGAGGCCTGACCTTCTTCGGATTTCTGGCTGAAACCGTTGTCGCCTTGCAGCACCAGCGGGCGGCTGGAGGTGAGGCGCAGTTGATAAGCGAAATTCTTGTCACGAGCACTGAGTTGCATATCGCGCAACGGATCCTGCGCCTGACTGGCAAACATCCAGTCATCGATCCACGCTTCGAACGGCGCCAGGCGCACGCCGGCCTGGCCTACTCCGCCCCGGGCGTAGCGCTCGGCGGCGTGGTGCACCGAGGGCGAAGTGACCGCCGCATGGCCCAGCCAGATTGTTTGATTGCCCCACCCGGCTTGCTCGGCAACCGGTTTCAGGGCGCTGCGAAACAGCGTCCATTGCACGCCGAAATCATTGCCCTGCTGGTCCTTGAGGTTGGCGGTGACGTACCACCACTCGATGCGAAAACCATCATGCGCGCCGTGATCGGCCGGGAAGCTGAACACCCGACCGGGCACCACCGGAGTGAAGGACTGCGCCTGATCGCCCATGCCGGCAAAACCCTTCTCCTCGGGTGCAGGCTGATCGCAGCCACCGAGCAGCAGCGCAATCATCAGCACGAGCCATTTAGTCCTCATGGGCAAACGTCCTCAGCAAGTCCGCCGGTTGCGTGCGGTACAGCGAATACAGCGGCCATGCCGAGGCCAACAGAGTCGCCAGCAAGGCCAGGCCCATCAGTTGCAACAACTGCAACGGAAACACCCGCAACGGCAGGCGCCAGCCGAATGCCTGCACGTTGATCACCGCATCCAGGCACCATGCCAAAGCAATGCCCAGCGGCAGCGCCAACAGCAACGTCAATACGGCGAGCAGCCAGGTCTGGCCGAGGTTGAGCAGCATCAATTGTTTGCGCGTCACGCCCAGCGCCCACAGCGGTGCGAGTTGACTGAGGCGACTCTGGCTCTGGGTCAGCAGACTGATGAACAGCGCCACGCCAGCCACGGCCAAGGTCAGGCTGTTCAACGCCGCCGTCGCGGCAAAGGTGCGTTCGAAGACCTGCACCGACCAGCCCTTGAGCCGCGCCTGATCGACGATGCGGTTGTCATCCAGCGCAAAACGCGCCTGCAAGGCGTTGAGCAGCGCCGGAATCTGCGCTGGGTCGATGCGCAAATTGAAGCGGTTCGGCGTGAGTTGCGGCCAGCCGCGCAACAGGTGCTCACTGCTGATCAGCACGTGCCCTTTCGGATTGCCGTAGTCGGCGTAGATGCCGACGATACGCGGCGACCACGTGCCGTTTGGCGTGGGAATGTTCAGATGCTCGCCCGGCCGCAACTTCAGGCGTCGTGCCAGTTGTTCGCTGAGCATCACCGCATCATCCGTGGCCAGTTTGCCCCACGGATCGCTGCCACTGCTGTCGAGCAACGGCCAGTGCTGGCGATAGTAGGAGTGGTCGATGATGCCGTAGACATCGGCCGGCCAGCCTTGCAGTGTCACCGAAACCTGCCAGTTGGGCAGCACAGCGGTCACATTGGGCTGCTGCTTGAGCCAACTGTGCATCTCGCGGGCCTGCGCCGGATTGGAGGGGTTGATGTACAACTCGGCGCTCAGGCGTTGTTCGAGCCAGTCGTTGAAGGTCTGGCGAAAACCGGCGGTCATGCTGCCAGCGCCGATATTGGCGGCGAGCGCCAGCAGCAGCGCCATCAGCGCCAGACTCAGGGCTGGCAGTTGCTGGCGGCAGTCGGCGAGAAACCACTGGCCGAGCACCGACCGACTGCGTCCGAGCAACGGGTTCAACAACGCGCTGAGCAACACCGGCAAGGCCAGCGCGGCACCGAGCAACAGCCCGGCCATCAGCACGAAACCGCTGCTCAGGCTGTCGCCCCAGATCAGCGCCGCCAGCGCAATCATCAGCAGCGCTGTCGCCAGCCAACCCTGTCGGCGCAACCAGCGCGAATACTGTTGATGCCACGCCTGCGGATCGGCCACCGCCAGCAACGGCAGGCGCGCCGCCCGCAGCAGACTGTTGGCCCCGGCCAGCAAGGCGCCAAGCAGGCTCAGACCGATGCCGCTGAACCACCACCAAGGGCTCAAACGCAACTGCCCCGCCACTTCCGCGCCATACAGACCGCGCAGGCTGGCGGCGACGTCCGGCAGCAGCACGCTGGCCAGCCAATAGCCGCTGATCACACCGAACAATCCACCGATCAGCGCCAGCACACCCAGTTCAACCACCAGACACGCGATCAGCATTCGCGCACTGACGCCACAGGCACGCAACGTGCGCAGCAAGCCTCGGCGCTGTTCCAGAGCGAGGCCGATGGCGGCGTGGACGATGAACAGGCCGACCAGAAATGACAAAAATCCAAGGGCATCAAGATTGAGGTGAAAGCTCTCGGTCAGCCGCGCGAGATTGTTTTCTTCTCCGCTGCTTTTGAGCTGCAAGCGATCGGTGAAACTCGCTGGTAATTCCTGATGAAAATCCTTGGGCAACAGCAGCCGAGACAATTGCTCAGGCTGGTCGAGCAGTCTTTGCGCTACGCCGATATCGACCAGTAACAGGCCCGGCGCCATGTCCTTCTGCGCGAGCAGCGGCGGCAGGGTCTGGCCGTTCACGGTTTGCGGTGTATCGCCTTCGCGCAAGCCGAGCATTTGCATCGTGTCCGGGGAAATCCAGGTGCTGCCCGGCGGGCTGAAAAATTCGACGATGCGCTCGATCGGCATCGCCTGCCCGGCCACTGCCGAATCCGTCGGCAGCGATACCGGCTCGATGCCCATCACCTGAATCCGCTGGTCTTCGTGACCCTTGAGCGTCAGCCGGCCCTGCAACACCGGCGACACCGGCCAGCCCTGACGGCGCAATTCGATAAACCAGCGCTGGGTAAACAGTGCCCCATTTGGCGTGCTGAGGCTGGCCTGTGGTTCGCCGCCGATCATCTGGCTGGCCCGCGCGTAGCTGTCGCGCGCCTGACTGTTCAGCGCCTCGACGCCGGTGAGCAGACTGGTGGCCAGCCACAGCCCGGTCAGCACACTGAAAAACTGCACGGGATGACGCCGCCAGTGGCTGAGCAGCGCGCGCAGGGTTTGCCGCCAGATCATCAGGCGACCCGCCCGTTCGACAACACCACGCGCTGAGCCAGACGCGCCGCAACGCGCTGACTGTGAGTGACCATCAACAAAGTCGTCGGCGTGTCATCGAGCAATTCCAGCAACAGCCGCAGCACTTCATCGCTGGTCGCTTCATCGAGGCTGCCGGTGGGTTCATCCGCCAAGAGCAATTTCGGCTGCGAAGCCAATGCCCGGCCCAATGCGACTCGTTGCTGCTGGCCGCCAGAGAGTTGCTCGGGGTACCGCGAGAGCAGATCGCCAAGACCCAGACGCTGCACCAGATGCGCTTGCCAGCGCGGCTCATGGCGCCCGGCGAGGCGCGCCTGAAAGGCCAGATTGTCTTCCACGCGCAGGCTGCCGATCAGGTTGAACTGCTGAAACACCAGACCGATTTCCGTGCGCCGCCAGTTCGCCAGTTGCGCTTCGCTCATGGCTTCCAGGCGATGTTCGCCGCTGCGAATACTGCCGCTGTCGACCTTGTCCAGCCCCGCCACCAAATGCAGCAGCGTGCTTTTGCCACTGCCCGATTCGCCCATCAGCGCGAGGCTGCCACCGGCCTCCAGCGTCAGGTCGACGCCTTGCAGCACCGGCAACAATCCCTGTGGCGTGGCATAGCTTTTGAAAACGTCGCGAACCTCAAGCATGGGCAAACCCGATCAGTGAACCTGGGCCTAGGATAGCGGCCCTGAATGGTTTTTGTCCGCTGATGATCATCGTCAACCTAGCGCCGCGCCTTAAGCTGCTGGCTGTTCGGCCATAACGATAAAAAACCGGAGACACCCATGCCCCGTTTCATCCTGAGCCCGCGCGGCCTGCTGACCTGCCTGATCACCGCTTGCCTGAGCCAACCGTTGCTCGCTGCTGACGGTCCGGTTGCGCCGAGCATGCAAACCGCCGCAAGCAACGCTGCCGTCCTGCAAACCCTGCCTTTCAGCGACCGCACCGATTTCGAATCCGTCAGCAAAGGCTTGATCGCACCGTTCAAGGGTCAGATCAAGGATGCCGCCGGCAAAGTCATCTGGAACGTCAATGCCTATGACTTCCTCGCCAAAGACAAGGCGCCGGAATCGGTCAATCCGAGCCTGTGGCGGCTGGCCCAGCTCAATGCCCACGCCGGCCTGTTCGAGGTCAGCCCCAAGCTGTATCAGGTGCGCGGCCTCGACCTCGCCAACATGACCATCATCGAAGGTGACGACGGGTTGATCATCATCGATCCGCTGACCATGGCCGAAACCGCCAGGACGGCGCTGGATCTGTACTACGCCAATCGCCCGCGCAAACCGGTCGTCGCGGTGATCTACAGCCACACTCATGTCGATCATTTCGGCGGCGTGCGCGGGGTAATCGACGAGGCCGATGTCAAGTCCGGCAAGGTCAAGGTCTACGCGCCGGTCGGCTTCATGGAACACGTGATGAGCGAGAACGTCATGGCCGGCAATGCCATGAGCCGCCGCGCGCAGTACCAGTTCGGCAGCCTGTTGCCGCGCAGTGAAAAAGGTCAGGTCGATGCCGGCCTCGGCAAGAGTGCGCCCAGCGGTGGCACGGTCACACTGATTGCGCCTACCGATCTGATTGCCGAGCCGTTGGAAACCCGCACCATCGCTGGCCTGCAAGTCGAATTCCAGCTGACCCCGGGCACCGAAGCGCCTGCGGAAATGAACCTTTATCTACCGGAGTTGAAAGCCCTGTGCATGGCCGAAAACGCCACGCAGATGATGCACAACATCCTCACCCCGCGCGGTGCGCAGGTGCGTGACGCCAAAGCCTGGTCGCAATACCTCGACGACAGCCTCATGCGCTACGGTGACAAGGCCGACGTGCTGTTCGCTCAGCACAACTGGCCGACCTGGGGTGGCGAGCGGATTCGTACTCTGCTCGCCGATCAGCGCGACATGTACGCGTTCATCAACGACCGCACCTTGCACTTGCTCAACCAGGGCCTGACGCCGCTGGAAATTGCCGAAGCAATCAAGAAACTGCCCGGCTCGCTCGATCAGAAGTGGTACACCCGAGGCTATTACGGCTCGCTGAGTTTCAATACGCGCGCGGTGTATCAGCGCTACATGGGTTTCTACGACGGCAACCCGGCCAACCTCAATCCGCTGCCCCCGGTCGATGCGGCTAAACGCTCGGTCGAGGCCATGGGCGGTACCGCGTCGGTGCTGGAGAAAATGCGCAGTGCGATGGCCAGCGCTGACTACCGATGGGCCGCGCAGTTGGGCAACCAGTTGCTGTTCGCCGATCCGGACAACGCGGATGCACGCAAGGCTCAAGCCGAGACGCTGGAGCAGTTGGGTTATCAAAGCGAGAACGCCACCTGGCGCAACATGTACCTGACCGGTGCGATGGAGCTGCGCAACGGCGTGCCGCCGCAGTCAGCCAATACCGTGTCGGTGGATATGGTCCGGGCAATGAGTCCGGAAATGTTCTTCGATTACCTCGCGGTACGCCTGGACAGCGACAAAGCCGTGGCCCATGACCTGACGCTGAACTGGACGTTCGACGATGTGCAAAGGGATTTCACCCTGACCTTGCGCAATGGCGTGCTGACTCACCGTGCCGGTCTGAATCCGGCGGCGGATGCGAGCGTCAGCCTGAGCCGCGATACGCTGGAGAAGATCAGCCTGAAACAATTGGACTTCCCGACGGCGATGCAAAAAGGACTGGTGAAGTTGCAGGGCAATGGTCAGAAATTCGGATTATTGATGGGCAGCCTGGATACGTTCGGGCCGCAGTTCAATATCGTCACGCCGTAAGTCAAAAGCCCCTCACCCTAGCCCTCTCCCAAAGGGAGAGGGGACCGACCGAGTTGCATGTACGAGATACGCCGACGTGGGATAACGAGTTGAATGCAATTTTGAATAACACGCACATCAGCTCCCATGATTCATAAGCCCCCTTCCCGGAGAGAGAGGGGACTGACCGTGTTGGATGTACGAGATACGCCGACGTGGGATACCGAGTTGAACTCAGATTCCGAACGCCATGAAGATCGGCTCCCTTTCCCCCTCGCCCCCTTGGGGGAGAGGGCTGGGGTGAGGGGGTAAATCTTGTTGGCACCCTCAATAACGATCAATCACCTCAATCGTGCTTTCAACAAACCTGCCCCGGATTCAACCGAAACTGCTTCGGCGTAATCCCGAACTGTTTGCGAAACGCGCGGATGAAGTTGCTCGGCTGGCGATAACCCAGCCGCTCAGCTATCCGTTCGATCGGTTGATCACCCGCCGTCAGCCAGTGCCGCGCCATTGTCAGATTGTCCTCACGCGCAGGTGCGCGAGTTTCAACGTGCCAGTGACGCAGCATGCTCTGGTGCAGAAACGGGTTGGCGCCCAGCAAGGCCTGATCGAGGCTATATCGCGGCAAAGTCAGGCACAGCTGCTCGCCCTGCTCCACCGCGATGCCCACTCCACGCAGCCAGCCACCGGCCATTTGCGCCGGGCGCAGGCTGACACTGACAAACAAATATCCAGGCGCCCCGCCGAGTCGACGGGCAATGTTGCGCACCAGCGTTATCGCCGCCGCATCCAGGGCGAAATGATGGAGCTGCCCCTGCAGCGAACGCAGGCGCAAATGAGCCACGTCGCCCGCCTCGACCAGTTCCACCGCAACGTAATTGATCACCCTTGGCAAGCAGTCGATGAAGCACTTCAGACTGGCCCGCAAGGTCGCGGACGAGTCGAGCAGAATATTCAGTCCTTGCAGGCAATCGGTCGCCATCCCGTCGGCCAGTTCACAGCCAAACGTCGGCGCTACCCCTGACCATTCACACTCACGCCACAACTGTTCAACCGCTTGTGCGGCGATCAATTGATGCTGCCCGGCGAGCACTGACGGGCAGATCCCCACGCGCGCCATCAAGCGTTGCGGGCACAGTCCGGACTGGCGGGCATGCGCGAGAATCGTGCGGGTAAACGCGCTGGAGGCGAACAGAGACTGAGACATGAAGGCGTGCCATCGAAGAACAGGCGTGTACTTATGCCAGCGGACGTGCTATCGATCCAATGCATTAAAAGTATCCGCAAAATGCAGGAGACGCATGATGGATCTTCGCCAACTTCGCCATTTGGTCGCCCTCGCTGATTACCGCAACTTCGGTCGCGCCGCCGAGGCGATCAACCTCAGCCAACCGGCGTTCAGCCGCAGCATCCAGACTCTGGAGCGTGACCTTGACTGCGAGCTGGTCGAGCGCAGCAGCCGTGAGTTTCGCCTGACCGGGCAAGGCGAACTGGTGCTGCAACATGCGCGGCGCCTGCTCGCTGGCAGTCAGGCGCTGCACAACGAATTGACGCAATACAACGGCCTCACCGGCGGCGAACTGCAATTCGGTTGCGGCCCGTATCCGGCGCAAGTGCTGGTGCCGGAAGCGCTGGCCGACTTCATTGATGCGCATCCGGCGATTCGCACGCGGTTTCATCAGGGCGACTGGCAGCAATTGACGCTGTGGTTGCGCGAGCAGCAGATCGAGTTTTTCGTCGCCGATGCGCGACACTTTGTCAGCGATCCGCAGTATCAGGTGCACCTGCTGCGCACGCGGCCGGGACGGTTTTTCTGTCGCGCCGGCCATCCGCTCCTCGCGCAACGAGACCTGCGATTGCGCGCCCTGCTCGATTACCCGATCGTCGGCACGCGCATTCCACCGATGATCCGCAAGGTGCTCGCCGATATCCTCGGTGAGCAGGATTTCACCCCGAGCGTCGAGTGCGCACAATTTGACGCGATCCAGCGCGTAGTGCTGCGTTCAGACGCGGTGGGGCTCGCCACGCTTGAGGCCTTGCGTGAACAACTTGATCGCGGCCTGATCGAGCTGCTCGACTTTGTCGACGTCCCCCATGACGAGCCGGCGCTGCAACTGGGTTATGGCATCGTCAGCCGCGCCGGTTTTACCCTGACGCCAGCAGCGCGGGCGATGATCGAGGCGATCCTCAGCGTCGATCAGCGTTTGCTGGCGGCTAACGGAGCGACGGGAGACGCGCGCACAACATGAGCAAAACCCATCCGCAACCCGCCAACGCTTTTTACGCGCCGACCCTGCTGCCGGCCATTGAAGAATTGCTCGCGCGCGGCATTAGCCAAGGCGCAATCGAAGCACAACTGCGCCGCAGCCTGTTCGATCTGCGCACGCCGTTCACGCGCATGCCGCTGCTGATGTCGCGGCGCTTCTGGGCGTTTGCTGTGGAACAGAGCGGCGATCCACTGATCGGTCTGGCGGCGGGTCAACGCTTCGTTTCGACGGCCACCAATGGACTGACCTATCTGTTCGATGTCGCCGTGTCGCTGGAGCGTGCCTGTGAGTTTTTCGCCAAGTACTTTGCGTTTTTCAACGGACACTTCCGTGTGCAAATCCTGCGTGAAGATGGCGGCGTAACACTGCGCCTGGTCGAAGCCGGCAGTCTTGACGCTCCGGCGGCGCTGACCGATTACATCCTCGTCAGCCTGTGCAGCCTGGTGCGACGCAAGTTGCTCGCCAGCGGCGTGCCCGGTGATCCGGTGCTGGGTGTGGCACTGGCATCGGCAAGCCGCGAGCAGCATCAATCGGCATTGCGCACCCCGGTGAGCGCAGAGCAGTCATGCGCGGCGATTCATCTGGATCCTCAGCTGTTCGTGATGCCGTTGACACCGGGTAATCCGGCATTGGAAACAACGCTTGTCGATCTGCTGGAACAGACCCGACGTCTCAGTGAATCTACCTTGCTCGGACAGCTCAGCGATTTTCTGATCGAAGATCTGGCTTCAGCGGATTGGCAGCAGTTCTGTGCTACACAGCATGTGCTTGAGCGCACGGCGGCAAGGCGTTTGAAGGCGTTGGGCTGGACTTTCAGCGAACTGCTTGATGAGCATCGGCGCTATCGGGCCGAGGACCTGTTGCAGTCCGGGGCGCTGGAGCTGGTCGAAGTGGCGGATCGGTTGGGTTACAGCGATGTGCAGGGATTCAACCGGGCTTTCGCGCGCTGGCTGGGGTGCGCGCCTGGGGAATATCGGGCGCGGTTCAACAAGGGTTGAGACTGTCGCAGCCTGTCCCGACTTGTTCGCGAGCAGCCTCGCTCCCACCCTGGAATGCAATCCCCTGTGGGAGCGAGCCTGCTCGCGAAGAGGCCCGCCCGAGCAACTCAAAACTCATTGCCCCGCAGCCACACTCGCCGGTGCCCGCTCAGGCGTAACGATGCTGCCCAGATCAATATGCTTCCACTCAGGCTTGGCGCCCAAGCGCGCATTGAAGCGGTAGTTGAAAGTGAACTCATCCGCCGTCGGCAC
Source organism: Pseudomonas sp. PS01270 (assembly GCF_029959775.1). Classification (NCBI taxonomy): domain Bacteria; kingdom Pseudomonadati; phylum Pseudomonadota; class Gammaproteobacteria; order Pseudomonadales; family Pseudomonadaceae; genus Pseudomonas; species Pseudomonas sp. PS01270. The sequence goes on from NZ_JASCPT010000050.1 coordinate 18,418, forward strand.
GCTCAGCGGTTTGCCATACACCGCTTCGATCGCGGCCAAGTCGTAGCCCATCACCTGCAACAGTGTCGGGAAGATGTTGTAGTGGCTGGAGCGGTCCTTGTTTGCTGGCAGATTCGCCGCCCAGTCCGGCGTCTGCAATCCACGGCCCTGGATCACCACCAGCGGCACCAGCCCCTCCTCTTCCACCGGGTCGCCGCCGCAGTGGGTATTCAAGCCCGGATTGCCGCGCTCATGCAGATCCTGGCCATGATCGGAGGTGTAGATCAGCAGCGCGTTGTTCAGGTTGGCCTGGGCAAACACCCGGGCGAAGAACTCGCCGACGTTCCACAACAGCGTGTTCTTGTAGGCGTTGCGATACAGCACCCAGTCATCCGGCTGGCCGTTGAAACCGGTGCGTTCGCCAGTGTCGGCGACTTCAGTGAACTGTCCGCGGGGCAGCGTTGGCCGGTAGGCCATGAACGCGTCCGGGTACTTGTCATGCACCGGAAAATGCGCGCCGACCTTGTTGATCACGATCAGCTCGGGGCGATCGTCGTTGAGCAGTTCAATCAGCTTCGCCGCTGCCGCCATGTCGCGGTCGCGCACGCTGGTCTGGTCGAATTGCACGAAACTGTCGATGTCGTTTTTCTCAGCGGCGGTCATCAGGTTCTGCAGGTTGCCGGCGGTGCGCTGGGCGTCGATGTAGACCGTACCGAGCCCGGCCTTTTTCGCGTACTGCCAGATCGACGGCAACGTGCTGTTGATGCGTCTGTAGTCGGCGCGGGTGCCGCCGTAGCGCAAGGTGACGTTGGTGTCGGCGCTGCAATTGGCAATGGACGCGGCATAACCGAAGTTGAAGACATCGACCCCGGCCGGCGCTTGCTTGAGGTTGCTGTGCACGCCGAACGGCGCGTTGATGTCGAGGTAATTGCCGGAAATGCTTTCGTCGATGATCAGCACGATGTCATGACCGACGGCAGACGTGGCGCGCGCAAGCGTCACCGATTCACGCGGGCCGACGGTGTCATGCAACGCTTCGTAGGCAAACAGGTTGAGGTAGGCCAGCGGCGTGTACATGATCGGCAGACCACGTGCGCCCTCACCCGCTCGTAGAAACAACAATCCGCTGAGCATCAATACGCCGACGAGGGGCGCCGCGACCCGCAACGTGTTGGGTATGAACTGCGCATGACGCGGCTTGAGTCCGATGCCGAACAACAGCAGCAAGCCACTGAGCACCGCGCGCAGGATCGCATCGCGATACTGATAGGCCGCTTCCTGAATGAAGCCGCCGGAGTACACCAGCGAGACAAAATCGCTGTACCTCAGGTAATCCGCGGTAACCCGTGTGTAAACATCAAAAAAAACCGCTGCGGCAAACATCGTTAATGCGAATGCATGTCGAACGAGAGCCTGACGTATATAGGCAGTTAGATATAACGCGAAAGTAAGCGCCAAAAACATCGCGCCAAAAACAAGTACATTAAAACCCCACCCAATAGCATTTAACCGATCCACGTAATAGTCGGAAAAGAGCAACAGATGGGCAACTAAGAGCAATTCCTTGGCGTATTTGAACATGGCGATACCGGTGATCGGAAAAGGGCAAATGTCAAAGGTTTGTCGGTCAGATCCTGACACTAGCACCCGGCCATCAAAGCGCAAGAAATGACTGATAGGCGGGGAAAGCGTCAAAAAAACGGTGACTCAAATCTGACACACCGGTAGCGGTGAAAGCCTTTAATTTCGGGGACTTAGACCGTCTGTCGGTTAAATAAAATCTGAACAAATCTGCAAGAAATCAACAAATTCAATGGCAGCAATGACTTGATGGCCAATCGCCAAAAACGCCTCAAGTGTTATACCCGTGCAACATGTCATTTTGCTGACACGCTTTCCAAACCCTGCGCTATACCCCTTTATCAATCTCATCCGTAATTAACTTTTCTGGTTTTATTGAGGTGCGCAGATGGACGTGAGCGTATTTGGCACTGGCTATGTCGGACTTATACAAGCCGCTGCACTTGCCGATGTCGGCCATCGGGTTTTATGCATTGATATTGATCCGAACAAGATCAAACAACTGCAACAAGCGGTGCCGCCCATCAGTGAACCAGGCCTGTCCGCAACACTTGAAGAAAACATCAAGGCCGGGCGCTTGTTGTTCAGCACTCAGGCCAGTGATGCGGTGACTCACGCCGAGCTGATTTTCATCGCCGTCGGCACCCCGGCGGACGAGGATGGCTCCGCCGATCTCAGCCATGTGCTCAACGTCGCCCGGCAGATCGCCGGCCTGATGGAGGCTGATCGTACGCTGATCATCAAATCCACGGTGCCGGTCGGGACTGCCGACCAGGTTCTGGCGACTGCGACCAGTGAATTGCTGTTGCGCGGCAAAACCGAGCTGCAGGTGCGCGTGGTTTCCAATCCGGAATTTCTCAAGGAAGGCAGCGCCCTCGCCGACTGCATGCGCCCGGACCGGATCATCATCGGCACCCGCGACGACGCTGCCCGCGAACAGATGAGCGAGCTGTACGCGCCGTTCTGCCGCAATCACGAAAAACTGATGTTCATGGACAACCGCAGCGCCGAGCTGACCAAGTACGCGGCCAACGCGATGCTCGCCACCCGCATCAGTTTCATGAACGAACTGGCCAATCTCACCGAGCTGCTCGGCGCCGACATCGAAGCGGTGCGCAAAGGCATCGGCTCCGACCCGCGCATCGGCTACCACTTCATTTATCCGGGCTGCGGCTTCGGTGGCTCGTGCTTTCCCAAGGATCTGCGTGCCCTGCTGCACACCGCCGAACACAACGGCATGCCGTTGAAACTGCTGCGCAGCGTCACCGACGTCAATGACAGCCAACGGCACATCCTGTTCAGCAAATTGCGCGCGCAGTTCCCGCAAGGCCTGGCCGGCAAATCCATCGCCGTCTGGGGCCTGGCGTTCAAACCGAACACCGACGACATGCGCGAAGCCCCGAGCCGTTATCTGATGGACGCGTTGTGGGCCGAAGGCGCCAGCGTGCAGGCCTACGATCCGGAAGCCATGTCCGAGTGCCGGCGCATCTACGGCTACCGCAACGACCTGCACCTGTGCGCGACCCGCGACGATACCCTCGAAGACGCCGACGCGCTGGTGATCTGCACCGAGTGGAAAAACTTCCGCGTAGTCGATTTCGAGCTGCTCGCCGAGAAACTGCGTTCGAAGGTAATCATCGATGGGCGCAACCTGTACAACCCGGAACAGGTTGCCGCCGCCGGCCTGCATTACAGCGGCATCGGTCTGCGCCACATCGCCCCTGAAGGGCTGCGGCCATGAAAATTCTGGTGACCGGTGCCGCCGGTTTCATTGGTGCCCATTGCGTCCTGCGCTTGCTGCGCGACGGGCATTCGGTGGTCGGCCTGGACAATTTCAACCACTACTACGACCCGCAGCTCAAGCACGACCGCGTGCAGTGGGTGCGCGAGCAGGTCGGCGATTTTCCGCTGGCCACGGTGGATTTGGCCCACGCTTCGGCGATCGACGCATTGTTTGCCCGCGAGCAGCCGCAAGTGGTGATTCATCTGGCCGCGCAGGCCGGGGTGCGTTATTCGCTGGACAATCCACGGGCGTATCTGGACAGCAACCTCAACGGTTTCCTGAACATTCTCGAGAGCTGCCGCCACCACCCGGTCGAACACCTGATCTACGCCTCGTCGAGTTCGGTGTACGGCGCCAATCAACACACGCCTTACTCGGTCAAGGATGGCGTCAACCATCCGCTGTCGCTGTACGCCGCGACCAAAAAAGCCAATGAACTGATGGCGCACAGCTACAGCCATCTGTTCGGCATTCCCTGCACCGGCCTGCGCTTTTTCACCGTGTACGGGCCCTGGGGCCGGCCGGACATGTCGCCGATCCAGTTCGCCCGGGCGATCAGCGAAGGCGAGCCGCTGAAACTGTTCAATTACGGCGAGCACCAGCGCGACTTCACCTACATCGACGACATCATCGAAAGCATCGCCCGCCTCATCGATCAGCCACCGCAAGCCAATCCGCAGTGGGATCGCGGACAGCCCGACCCCGCCAGCAGCATGGCGCCGTGGCGCCTGTTCAACATCGGCGGGCAGCAGCCGGTCACGCTGAAAACCTACCTCGCGCTGATGGAAAAACATCTCGATCAGCAAGCCATTGTCGAGCTGCTGCCACTGCAACCGGGCGACGTGCTCAACACCTGCGCCGAGGCCAGCGATCTGGCCCAGGCCACCGGATTCCAGCCCCGGATAGAACTGGATGAAGGACTGGGCCGCTTTATCGCCTGGTTCCGCGACTACTACCCCACTGCCCGTGCGCCGCTTGCGGCTGATTGAATGCGGAGGACGCCATGACTGGACATGAAAGAAGTGTGTCGATTGCACAGATGCGCCCTGACAAGCGCGTCGACCCGGAACATCGCATGCGCCTCGACGCAGCGATTCACCGTCAGGGTCGCGGCTGGCTCAGCGGCCGCGATGGCGGCCGCCCATGGCAGCTGTCGCGGACCAATCGGGTGGTCGCCTGCCTCGGTGCGCTGACGATTCTCGTGCTGATCTCGCCAGTGCTGCTGGGCCTGGCCCTGGCCATCAAGTTCACCAGCCCGGGGCCGGTGCTGTTCGTGCAGAAACGCACCGGTTATCGCGGGCGCAAGTTCGGCATGTTCAAGTTCCGCACCATGGTCAGCAACGCCGAAGAACTCAAAGAGTCGCTGCGCCACCTGAACAAGCACGGGGCAGACGCCATCGACTTCAAGATCGACAAAGACCCGCGCGTCACCGGCATCGGCAGTTTTCTGCGGCGCACCAGCCTCGATGAGCTGCCCAACCTGATCAACGTAGTGACCGGCGACATGCGCCTGGTCGGCCCTCGCCCGACCTCGTTCAACGCTTACCGCTACAAGGACAATCACCTCGCGCGTCTGGCGATCTACCCCGGCATGACCGGTCTGTGGCAGATCTCCGGACGCAGCAACATCGACTTCGACCAGCGCGTTGAGTTGGACCTCAGCTACATCGCCGAGCAGAGCCTTCTGCTTGATCTGAAGATTCTGTTGAAAACCCCCTTCAAAGTATTCAGCGGCCACGGAGCAAGCTAATGGACGGTTCAACCAATAAAAGCCTGAGCATCGCCAGCCCCAGCGAATCGAATCTGACTTCGACCGTGCTGGATCTCGATCTGCGCATTCTGTTCCTGACCGCCGCCAACCCCGGCGCCGGCACCACCACCAGCGCGCTGGCACTGGCCAGTCAACTGGCGCAGATGAGCAGCGGCCAGGTGTTGCTGGTCGATGCCAGCCAGTCGGCGAACAACCTCACCCAGCAGATGAACCTCGGCAAGGAGCGCGGCCTGCGCGACCTGCTGTTCAACCCGGGCAACCCGCCGCTGTTGCAGGACTGCGTGGTGCAGGTCTCGAGCCTGCCCTTCCATGTGCTGCCCAACGGCCGGCCGATCCGCACGCTGGAACACCTGACCGCCGAGCGCCTGAGCCCGTTGCTCGACCAGTTGGGCAGCCAGTACCGCTTTGTGGTGATCGACGGCGACGCGGTGTATTCCGCCGCCGACACCCTGGTCATCAGCACTCAGGTCGACGGCGTGGTGTTTGTCGTGCGCGCCGAAGACACCCGCTGGGAAGTCGCCCAGGCCGCTGTGCAACGCCTGACTCAGGCCGGGGCGAAAGTGGTCGGCAGCGTGTTCAACCGGCGCAAGTACTACATGCCCAAATGGCTTTACAAAAACCTGTAAGCGAACGCAAAGGATGACGCCATGAACGCCAGAATGCTTGTCCTGCTGTTGCTGCCGCTTGCGGGCTGCACCAGCACTTCCGAGACCCGCAACATGCCGGTGAATATTCTCACCGCCACACCGGCCAACGCCCAGGCCACCGACATGCCGCGGGTCGAACAGACCCTGCGCCCGAAAGACGTGCTGGATGTGATCTTTCACATCAGCACCAGCGGTTCGGACGCTTACCGCGTGCAATCAGGTGACCAGATCGGCCTGAATTTCACCGCCGCCAGTCAGCTCAACGGCACGCAACTGGTGCTGCCCGACGGCACTATCGAACTGCCGGGCGCCAACACCTCGGTGAAAATCGCCGGGCTGACCAGCGAAGAAGCCCGTCAGGAAATCCAGCGTGCGTATCAGCGCAAGCAACTGTTCCAACCCAACCGCAATCAGCTCTCGGTACAGATTCTCAGCCCGCTGAGCAACGAGCAGAACCTTAAAAGTGCGCTGAACCATCCGGCCACCGGCATGAGCCGCGAGATCACCGTCGGCACTGATGGCTACGCGAGTTTTCCGGAAATCGGCGCGGTGCCGCTGCAAGGCATGACCGTCAATCAGCTGGAAACCTTCCTCAATCAGAGATACGCGCAACTGCCGGGGCGAATGACCGTGGACGTGCTGCTCAAGTCCACCGCCGGCAACGAGATCTACGTGCTCGGCGAAGTCGCACAACCGGGCTCCTACCCAATCCGCCGGCCGGTGTCGGTGCTTGAGGCGCTGACTCTGGCGCGCGGCACCAACGTCAAGGCGCGGCTGGATTCGGTGGTGATCATGCGGCGCAACGGCAATCAGGTGCAGGCGATGAACTACGACGTCGAGAAAGCACTGTCGGGTGACGCGCCACAAATCGCGTATCTGCAGCCGGACGACATGCTCTACGTGCCAAAAACCAAACTGGCCAGCGCCGGCGAACTCGCCCGCCAACTGGCTGATGTGGTGCTGTTCCAGGGCGTCGGTTTCAGCTTCGGCTACCGCGTCGACAACAAAGGCAGTGACAACTGACTCTCAGGTGACCGACATGAATCCAAAAGAAAATTACCTGCACGAGTTCTTCAGGATTTTCTTCGCCAACAAGCAAACGGTGAAGCGCATCTTCCTGACCTTTGCAGTGATCGCCCTGCTCCTGCCGTTGCTGCTCAAACAGAGCTTCGATATCACCGCGCAGGTCATCGTGCAGTCGAAAAAGCTGTCTCAGGGCGATGCGACCACCTCGCTGACCCAGGACAGCGCCACCTTCATTCCGCCATCGCTGGCGGACATGGAAACCGAAAGCAATATCCTCCGTTCGCCGGCGCTGATCCGTCAGACCATCAGCGAACTGCGCGACATGGGTCAGTACAACCCGCCGCCGGGGATGCTCAGCAAGCTGGCGGGCGAGCCGTTCAAGCGTTACGTCAGCACGCCGCTGCGCGAATACGTGATAAATCCGCTGCGTGATGCGCTGGGCATGCAAACCGATCCGGTGCGCGACACGGCACTGGACGGTTTGACCCAGGACGCCATCGACAACCTGAAGATCGAAACCCTGCCGGGTTCCAATGTGATCTCGATCGTCTACAGCTTTCCCGATCCGGCCCAGGGCACAACGTTTGTTGCCGCGTTGCTGCAGAACTATCTGGTCGATCGTCAGGCGTTGCAGTCGATCGAGCTGCCGCATTCGTTCTACGAAACCAAGAAGCATCAGTATCAGGTGCGCCTCGATGGTCTAGAAGGCGCGCGGCTGAGCCTGCTGGAAAGCGTCGGTTCTTCCGACCCGAAAGAGGAAATCACCTTTCGCCTCAACGCAATCAACACCGAAGAGCAGGCACTCAACCTGTATCGCGATCGCTTGCTGCAAAGTCAGCGCTGGCTCGATTATCTGAAAACCAGCCTGGCCGCCGCCAACACCAACAAGCTCAACGACTACACCTTCCCGTTCACCTTCACCACGACGGTGGACAACATTGCCTTCGAGGACCGCGAGATCAGGCAGATGGGCGAGGCGCTGACCACTCAAGTCAGCCGCTATATGAATGACCTGGCGGTATTCCAGCCTGGCAGCGAGCCGATGTTGCTGGCCCGCGAGCAAATTGCCCGCACCCGCCAACAGTTCCTCAAAGTGGTCAACAACCGCATCCAGGAACGCACAATCGACTTGTCGGTGGTGAGCCAGGTCATCGAGCAGAAAACCGCGCGCATTGCCGAGTTCAAGAATCGCATCCATCAGTTGCAGCAGACCCAAAGCAAGCTGCGCCAGATGGACACCGAGATCGGCGCCTTGCACGCAGCGTTTTCCACCTACGCGCAACGCTTCGCCGAGAGCAGCACGACACGCGCTTTGGACAACGACTTGTCCAACGCCCGGGTATTGAGTCCACCGTTCGAGCCGACCGAGGCGGCTTTTCCCAAGCCGATGCTGATCATTCCGTTCGGGCTGTTCACCGGGCTGCTGCTGGCAATCGCGTTCGTCTACGTGCGTGAGTTCTTCGACCATCGGTTCAAGCATCCGGCGCAAATCAGCCATGAACTGGGCGTGCCAGTGTTGTTGGTGCTCAACGAAGAAACGTCGCAGCCGGGCAATCCGCACAAGAACTGGACCATGCCAAGCCTGGTTCACTGGGTGCGCAATTGAACGCGGTGTCCACCCCAATCGTCGCCCTGCCGATCATTCATTTGCTCAGCAGCGGCGGCTTCTACGGGGCCGAGCGGATGTTGCTGGATCATTGCCTGGCCACGCCGGGGCAGCACCAGGTGCTGTTCCTCGACGCACCGCCTGAGCTGATCTCGCGCTTCCGCGAGGCTGGGGTGGACGCTCGCGCTTGTGCCGGGCTCGGCGAATTGCTGCGGCACTTGCGTCAGCGCCGTGGCGACCAACCGTTGCTCAACACCCACAACTTCAAAGGGCTGTTGTTCGGCTGGGTCGGCGCCACGCTGTTGCGCCTGCCGCTGGTGATCACCCAGCACGGCTTCACGCCGCGCAGTCGCAAGCAGAAGTTCTACACCTGGCTGAGCCTGCAACTGTGCCGCACGGCGTCGGTGAAACGGGTGGTGTGCGTGGCGCACAGCATCGCCACGCTGCATCTGAAGGCCAGCGTGAGCGCGGAGAAGTTGCAGGTGATTCCCAACGGTTTGCCAGCAGCACCGGCAATGCAGCCGGTGGCAGATCGGCAACGCTGGCTGGCCGGTTACGTCGGCCGGTTGAGCAGCGAAAAAGGCCCGGATCTGTTTCTCGATGCGCTGATCGGCCTGTGTCACCAGCATCCGCAACTGGACGCGGTGATGCTCGGTGACGGATCGGAACGCGAGGCCTTGCAGGCGCGCATCGATGCTGCCGGGTTGCAGCGGCGGATTCGCTTGCCGGGCTACCAGACGGCGATGCAAGGCTGGTGGCAGCAACTCGATGCGCTGGTGATCAGCTCGCGCACCGAGGGCACGCCGATGATTCTGCTCGAAGCGATGCAGGCCGGCGTGCCGGTGGTGGCGTTCGCGGTCGGCGGTATTCCGGATGTCTTGCAGGATCGTCACAACGGCCTGCTCGCGGCGCCGACGGATACCGCCGCCCTCGCCCGCCAGCTCGACACCTTGCTGGCCGAACCGAAGCTGGCCGCGCAGTTGCGCGACAACGCCAGACGCACCCAACAGGAGCGCTACGACCTCAAGGCATTGGCCGAACGCTGGTCGCAGCTGTACATCCAAACGGCACGGGAGACACGCGCATGATTTTCCCGCTCTCGATCGTCAGTCTGTTCGCCCTGGTCAGCCTCGGTCTGCTGGCCAGTCCCTGGCCGTATCTGGCGCCGGGGGCGGTTATTGGTCTGGTCGGTTTCACCGTTCTGTACCGCAAGCCGACCTGGGGCCTGCTCGGCATTGCCGCGCTGGTGCCGTTCGAAGGTTTCTTCAAGGACAGCTCGGTATCGGGCAGCAAATTGATCGGTGCTTCGCTGGCGGTAATCGTGATGCTGCAACTGGCGCTGCATCAGATTCCGTCGCAGCGCCTGCGCAGCAATCTGTGGCGTTACCTGATCGGTTTCATGGCGCTGTACCTGCTGAGCCTGTTCGCCAGCGACAATCTGGGCATGTCGCAGACTCATCTGCGTGAACTGAGCGTGGGTCTGGTCCTGTTCGTGATCACCCTGTTGATCGGCCGTGAGTTGAATCTGGATCTGTTCGCCCGACTGGTCACGCTCAGTGTCAGCGCGACCTGCGCGATGGCGATGTTTTCCAGCCGATTCCAGGACAAGGGCCGCGCCGCCGGCCTGCTCGAAGACCCGAATGCCTTTGCCCTGCTGATCGCTTTCGCCGTGCCGCTGGGCCTGCTGCTGGTGATTCGCAGCCCGAACCTGCTGCACCGTTTGTTCTGGGCTGGTTGCTGTCTGTTGCTGCTCGGCGGCATGACCAAAACCGAGTCTCGCTCAGGGCTGGTCGTACTGGCGTTGAGTCTGGCAATCGGGGTCTGGCACTACCGCCAGCAGTTGACCCGCATTCGTCCACGGCATTTCGGCTTCGCCATGCTCGGTGCTGCGATCATCCTGCCCTTGGCGATCTATGCGATGCCGGCCGGTTATCTGGCACGCATTCAATCGCTGAGCATCCTCAGCGCCGGGGCCAAGGCTCAGGACGAATCCCTTGGTCGACGCGCCTCCTACATTGTCGTCGGCAGCCAGATCATCCGCGAGCATCCACTGCTCGGCTCCGGGCCTGGCACCTTTCCGCTGCACTACGCGACCACCGGTTATGCCAAGGCGTTCTCGGCCAACCGCAAGATCGGCGACCTGTATCGCCGGGCGCATAACACTTATCTGGAGATCTTCAGCGAACTGGGGATTCCCGCCGGCCTGCTGTTTGTCGGCATGCTGGTGCAGGGTTTCTACAACCTGATCCGCGCACGACGCACCTGGCTGCAACGGCGCGAGTGGCAGCAAGCAGGCATGGTTACCCATCTGGGCATGAGCTTTCTGTCATTGACGCTGTTCCTGATGTTCCTCAGTGCGCCGAACCTGAAATACCTGTGGATCATGCTGGCGCTGACCTGGGTGCTGCGCCTGAAAGCCGAGCAGGCAGCGCTGACGGAGGCCAAAGCATGAGCCGGATCAGCATTGTCATTCCAATGTTCAACGAAGCCCGGCACATCGGCCGAACGCTGCTGGCCGCCAGCAAGGCCGCGCACGCAGCCGACATCGACTGTGAATTGATAGTCGTCGACAACGGCTCCACCGACGAAGGGCCGCAGATTGCCCGCGCATTCGGCGCGCAGGTTCTGCTGCTGCCCGGCCTGCTGATCGGCGCCTTGCGCAATCGTGGCGCAACGGTTGCCCGTGGTGAATGGCTGGCGTTCATTGATGCCGATATCGAGATGCCGGAAGACTGGTTGAAGCAGATGTTGGCTTTGGCTGCGGGCGACCAGGGCGACGTCTTCGGCCTCGACCTGCACACCCCTGCTGCCGCGCCATGGTTCGCCGCCGCGTGGCAGCGCCGCTCTTTGCGCCCGTCGGGTGGCGCCACGCGCACTGTGCAATGGCTGCCCAGTGCCAACCTGCTGATGCGCAAGCAGTGGTTCGACAACGTCGGCGGATTCAACGAAACCCTGCGCACCGGCGAGGACAAGGAATACACCCTGCGTCTGCACAGACACGGTGCTCGTCTGCTGTCGGTCAATACCAGCGTCGCTCTGCATTGGGGCTACGAAATGACCTGGCGCGAATGGGTCGGCAAGGAACTGTGGCGTCAGGGCAGTCATCTGCAATTGGTCCGGGCCCACGGCATGAGCTTGCGTCTGCTGCGGTTTCCGCTGCTCTCGTTACTGGTGTGGCTGATTGATGCTCTGGCGATTCTTGCGTTGCTGGGCGGCTACGCGCAGCAGGCGTTACTGCTGCTGATGGCAGGCCTGCTGCCCAGTCTGCTGCTCAGCCTGCGGCAAAGCATTCGCCAGCATAACCTCAGCCTGACCTTGCAGCTCTGGGGCCTGCACTGGGTGCGCCTGCACTTGGCAAGCGCAGCATTGATTCTCGGTCTGTGTCATTGGAATGCAAGGAGGCCTGCCCGTGGCTGAACTCATTTTTTGCCTGTGCCTGTTGTTGCCAGCGTACGCCTACATCGGCTATCCGCTGCTGCTCACCTTGCTCGCGCCACTGTTCCCGGCCTGGCGACATGCCCCCGCACCGCCGCTGCACGTCAGCATCGTGATTGCCGCGCACAACGAGGCACGCCATATCGAGCACAAGCTGCGCACGCTGCTGGCTCAGGACTATCAGCCGGCCGCGTTGCAGATCATTCTGGCCAGCGACGGTTCGACCGATGACACCGTGGCTTGCGCGCACAAAGTGATTGATCCGCGCATCACCGTGCTCGACCTGCCGCGCCAGGGCAAAGCCGCCACGCTGAATGCCGGCGCCGCCCTGAGCAGCGGCGACATTCTGGTGTTCACCGATGCCGACAACCAGTGGTCGCGCGACACCCTCGGCCACTTGCTCGCGCCGTTGAGCGATCCGCAGGTCGGCGCCTGCGCGGGGCACATGGTGATCCCGGTTACCGGTGGCGGCCTGAGCATCGGCGACAGCCTGTATCGGCATTACGAAGGCTGGTTGCGCCGGGTCGAGAATCGCACCGGCTGCATGGTCTCCGCCGACGGCGCCCTGCTCGCCTTGCGTCGCGAGCTGTTCCAGACCGTGCCGGCCGAGGTCAACGATGATTTCTTCATCAGTACCTGCGCACCGGTGGCGCATAAACGCATCGTCTACGTGCCCGAGGCGCAGGTGATCGATCAGGGCGTCGACGAAGCGGACAAGCAATGGCGTCGCCGCCAGCGGGTCACCGTCGGTGGCCTGCAGAGCCTGGCGCAACGCCGTGAACTGCTCAATCCCTTCAAGCACGGCCTGTATTCGATCGCATTGATCAGCCACAAACTGATTCGTCGACTGGCGCCGGTGCTGTTGTTGCCGCTGCTGCTGAGCAATTTCTGGCTGTGGAACCAGCACGGTTTCTATCGCCTGAGCCTGCTCGCGCAATTGCTCGGTTACTCGATTGCCATCGCCGGCCTGATGGATTCGCAACACCGTTTACCGAAACCGTTCCGCCTCGCGGCCTTCCTGCTGGTGACGCTGGCAGGCATGAGCGTCGGCCTGTGGCAGTTCCTGCGCGGGCAACGGTACGCACAGTGGAATCCTGACCAGAATCGTTGAGAGGGCGCATGCCATGGCTATCAAACAACTGATAAAACGCACCAGCGGCTGGCTCTATCTCAACTCGTCCGTGGGGCGCAGCCAGTTGCACGGGGCCGGAGTCATCCTGATGCTCCACCGAGTGCTGGCCAACGACCGTGCCGCCAACCTGCCGCACCGCAATGAACTGTGTGTCGGCCCGCAGGCGTTCGAACACTTGCTGATATGGCTGCGCAAGCATTTCGATTGCGTGCCGCTAATGGAGTTGTTGCAGCCCAACGCCCTGCGCACCGAGCGCCCGCGCGTGGCGCTGACCTTCGATGACGGCTGGCGTGACAACGCGGTTAATGCCTATCCGCTGCTGCAAAAATATCAGGTGCCGGCGAGCATTTTTCTTTCCACCGATTTCATTGGCAGTCGGCAACGGTTCTGGTGGGAAAGCGTCGGTGAAACGCTGTGGGGCAGCCATGGCGAAAAGGCGCGCATGCACCTGATCGAGCACCTGCGCATCACCGGTCATCCGCTGCCGGTGCTGCTCGACGATATCGATGTCGACCGGCGCAGCCTGGCACTGCTGCATTACCTGCAAGGGCTGAAGAGCCTCGATCCGCAGGAACTCGAACGTCTGACCAATGAGTGTCCGCCGGATTCTCTGCCACAAGCGCTGGACTGGCATCAGGTGCGCGCCATGGAAGCGTCCGGTCTGGTGCGCTTCGGCCCCCACGGCGCCAGTCATGCGATCCTCACTGGCCTGGATGACATGCGTCTGCACGAAGAAATCAGCCGCAGCCGCGACGCCCTGCACAATGGCTGCAATCGGCCACTGCCGGTGTATTGCTACCCCAACGGCGACAACGATGAGCGCGTGCGCGAGCAGGTCGCCAATCACGATTATCCGTTTGCGCTTGGCACGTCCACCGGACTCTATCGCGGCGTCGGCGACCCGCTGAACCTGCCGCGCTTCGGCGTCAGCCAACGTACCGCGCGCAATCCGGAGCTGCTGTCGCTACGGATCTTTCGCGGGGCACGGCCATGAGTCGCGGCAGCTACATCAAACACCTAGCCCTGAGCATGGGCACCAAACTGGCGATGATCGCCCTGCGCCTGCTGCGCAATGTGTTGCTGGCGCGGATTCTCGGGCCGAGCGAACGCGGTCTGTTCGCGCTGCTCAGCACCCTGCCGGATCTGATCAGTGCGGCGACCAGCGGCGGCCTGAATTCAGCGGTCGGTTATCAAGCGGCTAACCAGCGGCCGATGGGGCTGTTGCTCGCCCAGGTGCTGGTGTTCGGTTGTCTGCTGGCCGGGCTGCTGACGTTGCTGGTGGTGGCGCTGGCGCGAGAATTCGGCAGCGAACTCGACGTCACGATGCAGCTCGGTCTGCTGGCGTGGCTGTTGTTGCTGGCGGTACCGCTGACCGTGCTCAAAAGCGGCCTGCTGACCTTGCACAACGCGTCGGGTGGCGTGGTCGCCTTCAATGTCCTGCGTCTGATCGAATCGCTGGCACCATTACTGCTTTTTGTTGCGCTGTTCTGGATGTGGAAAGAGGCGGCACTCGAAGCGGCGCTCATCAGTTGGCTGGCCGGTATCAGCCTGGTGGTACTGGTGGGCTGGATGTGGCTCAAACGCGCACAGCCGCTGCAACTGCAATGGGATCGTGCAAGCCAGAAGGAGCTGCTGAAATTCAGTGCACGCAGCCATCCGGACCTGCTGTTCCAACAGGTGATCCTGCGCTCCGATTACTTGTTCATCGGCGCCCTGCTCGGTAGCAGCGCGCTCGGCCATTACGCCATGGCCAGCGCCGCTGCTGAACTGTTGCTGATCGTTCCGGAAGCGGTCACCACACCGCTGATGAAGCGTCTGCTGCAACAGGACAAGGGCATGGACAAGGTCACGCCGCTGGCGCTGCGCCTGACCGCGACGGTAATGCTTTGCGCCTGCATCACCATGGCGCTGATCGGCGAATGGCTGATCATCACCCTGTTCGGCGTCGCCTACCAACCCGCGTATCCGGCACTGCTGGCTTTGCTGCCGGGGCTGTTGGGCCTGTGCTACGCAAGCATTCTGCGCCTGGACCTGATCGGTAAGAACCGCCCTGCCACGGTCTCGCTGATGATGGGGGTTGGGGCGTTGCTCAACCTGGGCCTGAACCTGCTGCTGATCCCCAGCTACGGCATCGTCGGCGCAGCGGCGGCGTCCTCGATCGCCTATTTGGCAGTGACCCTGGCGATGCTGGTGCTTTATTGCAGGCTGAGCGGCGTGCCGTTCTGGCACACGCTGTTCATTCTGCCCGGTGACCTCAGCCCGATGTGGCTGATGCTGCACCGCAGGAAAGCCGCATGAAGCGCCTGGCCCTGCTGCTCGGACTCGGCATGACGCTGAACGCCTTCGCTGCGCCGATGCAGTGGGGCGACATTCGCGACGGCAGCCTGTATCTGCAAGCCGACCGCCCGGATACAGTCACCGTGCGCTGGGTTCCGGCGTGGCAGGCCGAGGCCAATGAAGAGCATATCTATCTGCTTGACGGCTATGGCCGCTTGCAAGGTGATCGCTTCATCAAGGCCAGTGAGGTTCGCGGTTCGCAAAGCTGGCCGCTGGTGCCGGGAGCTGCCGGTTATCGCCTGGAGATTCCCGGCTACAGCTTCCGTAGTTACCGCGTCGAGCATGACGCAACCACCGTGGCGCTGTTCAGTCCGGCCAAAGTGCATTTCAGCGTCGAAACCCGCAATGGTACTGAGCTGTTTTTCCAGGTCGCACCGGGAGAGCATGCGGTGCTGAACGGCAAATACCATGGCGGCGTCAACGCGCTGCAAGCACAGCGGGAGGACGATGGACAACAGCTGTCGCTGGCCCTCAAGCCCCACCGCGCCTATTGGCAATTCGATCAAGTGGCCTTGCCGGTCAGTGACCGGCCTCAGGTCTGGCGCTTGCGCCTGCAGGGCAGCGGCAAAGCGGCGTTCTGGCTCGATGGCACGGCCAACCTGTTTGCGCAGAATCCGCAGCAGCTGCAGCCAGTGCATGAAGAATCGGGTGAGGTCCGCCTGACCCTGCACGCCATGGTGCTCGGGCGCACTCCGGATCTGGGCATCGCGCTGCCCAATCTGATGCCGCCCGCGAGCAGTCATGCCGCATTGGATGCGTTGAAACCGAGTGCGGCGAGCTACTACAGCTACGTTGACATAACGTCGAAAAGTGCCCGCTTCGAAGACCCGGTTCGTCAGCTTTATCAGACGCGCTTCGGCATCCGCCAGGACATCACCCTGCTCGCCGGCACCGGGCGTCAGGCCAATCTGCGCGCCGATGTGCAAAGCAGCAACGGCCTTGAGACGTGGCTCGCCGGCACTCGTGCCTTGGGTGGTCAAGGCACGCATTACATCGGCTTCGCCGACGAGCCGAACCTCAACTATTCGAGCTACGACGAATACCGCTCGATTTTCGTCAGCATGGCCCGACAGGTGCGCAGCAATCCGGCCAATGCCAGTGCCGGTGTGCGCATCGCCATGCCGGCCACTTCGCGTCTGGTCAACGGCCCGTTCGCCAATAACGCCGCAGACAAACGCGGGATCGATTGGGCACGGCGTCTGCTCAGTGAAGCGCCCGATCAGATTGACGCGTTGGCCTGGCACGAATGGATGATCCGCGACCTGCTCGCCACTCGCGTCTACCGCGACAGCGTGCGCCGCGCCGCGCAACTGGTCGGCCTCGACGCAAAGGGTCAGCCGCGCAAAGCCTTGCTGCTCGATCAGACCAATCTGTCCAGTGGCTCGAGCCTGAGCCCGTACGACCAGGAAACTCATTACGCCGCCCTGTGGTGGGCATCGGTGGTCATCAATGCTTCTCAGGACGGCTTGCTGAGCATGCTCAACTGGTTTCAGGCGGCCGACGAACCGCCCTACGCCAAGGGCATGGTGCGCGTGTTGGCCGGCGATCGCTTCGAGCTGAAACCGGTGGGCCTGGCCCAGCAATTCATCGCCCGGCATTGGCTGCCGCACGTGCTGCAACTGGATAACGACGCCTTCGAAGTGGACGTACTGGCGATGGCCGGCGACGAGCAGCGCACGTTGCTCGGGGTGAACAAAGGCACGCGCCTGCAACGCGTTGCTCTGAGCGGTGCCAAGTGCCCGCTCAACCAAGGCGCCCTGCATTTCTTCGGCGCTGACAATCGCGCCCGCGACGCACCATTTGCCTGCGAACACGGGCGCGTGCGTTTCGAATTACCCGGGCAAACCCTGTTTGCCCTGAACTGGAACGCTTCATGAACCGCCCTTCTGCCCTGCGAGCGTGATGCTACGCGCGGCACTTTCATCAGGAGAAGAGACCATGGATATCTTTAAAAAACTCAGCGGACATATCCGTCGCAAAGGTCTGCGAGCGACCTTGGCGAAGATCCGCAGAATGTACATTTTTTCCCATCGGCAACTGCTGTGGATGGAACGGGATCTGGTCAGCCCCGTGCCGCCGCACAACCTCAAACCATACCCGCCACTGCGATTAATGCGGATCACCGCAGACAACGCCAGCGCCTTCACCCGTTACTTCGGCGACCGTGTCGGCGTCATGGCCGAACTCGCCAATGAA
The DNA here is from genome assembly GCF_029959775.1 of Pseudomonas sp. PS01270. Classification (NCBI taxonomy): domain Bacteria; kingdom Pseudomonadati; phylum Pseudomonadota; class Gammaproteobacteria; order Pseudomonadales; family Pseudomonadaceae; genus Pseudomonas; species Pseudomonas sp. PS01270. The sequence goes on from NZ_JASCPT010000050.1 coordinate 35,911, forward strand.
GGTCACACCGGGCATATGCATGTCGACGAGCATGGCGATGCCGTGGCGTTTATCTGGGGCTCGCCGCGTGATTATTTTGATCGGCATTACTACGGTTGCCGGTTCCCGGTGAAACCTGGCGAGTTTTTCGAGTTCGGTGGCGAACTGACTCGCGCCTACTGGGGCACCGAATTGTCGGTAGATCTGCAACTACGCTTATGGAAAGCCATGGCCGTGAAAGGCTGCCGCAAAGTGGTCGATGTCTGTGAATCGACAAACATCCCGGCGCTCAAGCTGCACCTGCGCATGGGCTATACCGAACAACAGCGGATCATGAATATCTACACGCTGTTCGGTCGCTGGCGCTTTTATCGCGAAACCCGTTACAGCGGGTCGCGCCTGAACGCACTGCGCAAAACTTCCCGTCCACCTGTCCCAGCAACGGCGGCCTGAACCATGGCGATGCGATTCGAATGGCGCACATCGCTGTGCGCTGCCGACTTCCCGGCGACGGCCTACGAGGCATTGCGCCTGCGCGTGACCGACCACACGCCGTTCAACAATCTCGGCTGGTTGTGCGCGGCAGAACAGGCGTTGGAAGAGAATCAGTGCCTGCACGTTCTGCTCGGCTGGGAAGCAGAGGCTTTGCGCCTGTGCCTGCCCCTGGTGTCCAGCCGCGAACGCTTCGCGGGCGTGCCATTTCGCGTCTTGCGCCACTTGGGTTATCCGCTGGCCGATCGGTTGGCCCTGCTGTCGTTGCTCGGCGCAGAGGATATGCGCGATGCGCTGATGCTGATCCGTCAGCGCCTGCCCCATGCGCTGCTGCAACTCAACGAACTGTCGGAACCTGCCGGGGAAGAAAGTGCCCTCACCGATTGGATGGCGCGTAGCTCCACCGCTGAACGGCGCCTGAGTTGCCGGGTGCCGGTGCATCTGATCAGCGACGCCGACCAGCAGGAAGTTTCCGGCGACCCGCGCTACAAACTGCGCCGGGCGCGCAAACGGATTGCCGCGTGCGGCGCCCAAGTGCGGCGCATCATCCCCGATGCGCTGTCGATGCCTACGGTTTTACAGGCGTTGCAAGAAGTCGAGTCGGTCAGTTGGAAAGGTGACGAGGGCGTCGGCATTTTCGCAACTGACCACAGTCGTCAATGGATACAGAACGCCTTCACCGCCCTCGCCGCTCAAGGGCTGGTGCGAGTGGTGACACTGGAGCTGGACGGCCGCTGCATCAGTTATCGGCTGGGCCTGCTCGAGCAGGGCCGCCTCTACGACTACAACCTGGCGTTCCTGCCGCAACATGCCGATCTGGGCAGTGGTCGAGTGCTGCTGGAGGAATGGATTCGCTGGGGCCTGGACGAGCAATGGCACTGGATCGATGCCTCGCGGGTCAGCCTGGAAAACTCCAGTCATCAACTGCACGAGCGCATGACCGGACAACTGGAACACTGGCGCTGGAGCTTCTACTCATGGCGCCCCAGTGGCTTGCTGCTGGGCCTGGGCCTGCGTCTTTGGTACTGCGTCAAACCGGCCCTGCAAAAATGGCGCGCACAGCGTGCCGGCAAACCGAAAGCGGTAAATACCTGCGCAACTCAACCGGCAACATCATCCACCACACCAGGGCTAGCGCCTCGGAGAGCATCATGAACGTCATCGACAAACTGCTTCTGCGCATCAAACAAAAAGGCCTGCGCCGCACCCTTGGCGCTTTCGGCAAACGTTATGTCTTCGCTCACCGTGAATTGCTGTGGATGGAGCGCGATCTGGTCACGCCGATCGCGCCGAACAAACTGCGCCCCTGTGAAGGTTTACATAGAGTCGACATCACCGAGGACAACGCCAAGGCTTTCGGCAAGTACTTTGGTGACCGTGTGCAGACCATGGCCGAATTGGCCGCTGAAGGGCACACGGGGCACATGTACCTGGACCAGGAAGGCCACACCGTCGGGTTCGTCTGGGCCAGTACCCGCGACTATTACGATCGGCACTTCTACCGCTACACGTTCACGATCCAGCCCGGTGAGTACTTCCAGTTCGGTGCCGAAATTGCCCGGCCCTATTTCGGCAGCACCTTGACCGTCGACGCACAGACCGCACTTTGGCAAGTCATGGACGCCGGGGGGTATAAAAAGGTGGTGGATATCTGTGACAACGCCAATATCCAGGCCCTGAAGATGCATGTGCGCTTGGGCTATAAGGAACAAGGGCGGATCACGCATGTTTACGACCTGTTCGGCCACTGGCGCTTCTTCCGCGAAACGCGCTACAGCGAGTCGAGGCTGGAGGCGCTGCGCAAGCCGGAAAGACCAGTAGTAAGTACGCCCGCGCAGGCTTGATTCAGGCTGAATATTTGCGGCGGTTTTGATAACGCCATCGCGAGCAGGCTCGCTCCCACACTGGAATGCGTTTCCCTGTGGGAGCGAGCCTGCTCGCGAAGAGGCCAGTAGCTGCACCCGCAGCTCTCACAAGCGATTGGCG
>NZ_JASCPT010000051.1:0-38172 GCF_029959775.1 Pseudomonas sp. PS01270
GGGCGCAAGAAGTTGCGCAGTACTGCGCAACTTCTTGCGCACTTGGCTGCAGGGCTTGCACCGCTTGGGCTGCAGGGGATTCAGGCCCTGAAATATTACGACCAACTGCGCAACTTCTTGCGCAGTTGGGCATCGAGGTGGCAATGATCGCCAAGCCTGTTGCTCAGGCAAACATCTCATTCGTTATTGAAGGCAGAGCTGGCAACAGCTCCATGACATCGCAGAACAATTTGCGCTGTCGCCAGTCATTACGATCGCCGATTACATACAGGCGTCGTCTCGCGCGGGTGACGGCGACGTTAAGCAGATTGGGTTTTGAAACGGCCCATTCCCGGGCACCTGGATTGTCGCTGCTGCCACCCAGAACAAGAATGATTACCGCAGCTTCTTTACCCTGCATGGTGTGAATGGTGCCTCGCACAATATTGCCAGGCAGACGGTCTTTGAGATGATTCCGCACGTCTTGAAAAGGTGTGATGACGGCAATACTGTCCGACGGTACTCCACTGGCATCGAGTAAGCCCAGCAAACGATCGAGCTCCAGCCCTTCATTGTCGACCCAGTTGCCGCTTGACTGGCCGCTTGCATGGACCCAGCCGGTCAGCAGGCGCGCCGGCGTTTCCTTATCGGCAGCAGGAGCAACAGTGCCGTAGATCATGGCCCCGTCGTACGCGATGCGGTTAGCCAGGTCGAACATGGGTTTGTCGCAACGGCGGTGCACGACCAATGGCAGGCCGACCCAGCATTTTTGCCCTTTTGGACCGGCCATCCGGCCCCATCGAGTGGCTTGATCGGCAAGCGACTGAGCTGACTGGCGATTGGGTAGCCAGTGAGCGTCGACCTGATAGCGTGTGCGCATATGTTCGAGCACCGCGTCTGAAACGGTCACGATAGGTTCGAGCTGAAGCGGATCACCGACCAGTACGGCGCGCTGAGCGCGCCACAGTGCGCCCGTTGCGGCTTGCGGAGTAGCCTGACCCGCTTCGTCCACCAACAGCCAGCCGATCTCGCCGCACCCAAGACTGCCAAAAGACCGAGCGAACGAAGCAAAGGTGCTGCTGAGCACCGGTACTACCATGAACAAAGACGCCCATGCCGAACGCATGACCGCTTGAGACACTCCGCCGTAACGACTGCCAGTCAGCAAACTGGTAATAAAACCCAGATTGCCACCCAGACGTGATGCCTCGATCCTGAAAAAGGTCTGGTGGAGCTTGAGTGCTTCGATGAACACCTTGCTCCGGGCCTGACGCCAGCCTTCGACGATCCAGGGTTCCAGCAGCTCGATGTCACTGCCTCGACCCATTGCGCCATGGTCAAGCCACGCTAGCACATGCCTTGCTTTACCGGTCTGAGCAACGCTGCGAGCCTTTTCCACCTGATGGCGAGCGTCACGCTCGGCTTGGTCGACCTGCTCTTGATCAGCGGCCAGTTGCAGGTCGAGTTCGCTGAGCTGACTGCTGATTCGCTGCATTAGACGTTGAATGCTGTCGTAGGCATCCTTTGCCAGAGCGTGAGCGCTGACGAGCATCTGTTGTCGAGCTAACCATTTGCGCTGCGCGCCCCACAAGCTGAACAGGTTGGCGAGAAAACCTGGTTTCAGTGTCAGATGCGTTTCAAGGCGTTGCAGTTGCTGCTGCAACTGTTCCCGTGCCGGGGTGAGTTGGCGAACTTCCAGCAAGGCCTGCTCCTCATCAAGGCGGCGGCGCTCAACCAGATGGGTATGACGTTGCTGGGTGGATTTCAGGATCTGCGCTCTGGCGCTGTTCACAGCCTCGATATGCGAGGTGATGTCACTGACTTGCGCACGCAACGCCTGTTCGGCGCTCTTCGCGTTCTGATATTGCTGAACGGATTCTCGCCAGAGAGCGGCTTTTTCAGTTGAGGTAAGCGATTTCATGTGCGCGGCCTGTTCGAACAACCAGTCGCGCATGCCCTTTGGAGAGGGCTTGTCATTTGCTTCGGCGGCATCGACCTCAGCGCTGTCGAGCAAGGGATTTTCGCTGTACAACGCTTCGTCTTCGTTCAAATCCGGCGTTTGCGGTTGTGACGATTCCAGCGGTGCGCCTGTTTTATCTTTGGGTGGACGTTTTCCGTGATAAAAGCGATCCACAAACAGCGTGCGTTTAGCCTTGCTTCCCAGCGCTGCCGAGATCATGCCCCAGGCGGGCTTGCCACTTGTCAGGCTGGCCAGTTCGCTGAAGTAATCTGCATCGGGCCGCCACGAAGGATCGATCCTGTCCTGTTGAGGCAACTCGAGAGTGACGTTTTCCACGGCACCGTTATTGGACGAGGCCACGACCATTTCGAATCCGAGCAATCGCGCATCGAGTGTATAGGCAGACCGGTTATGTCCAGCGTCATTGGCAACTTCGCGTCCATCCTTGGTAAAGGCCTGCGAAGCCCTGTCGAACGACGCCAGTACGTCCGCGCGCTGCGTCACCACCGCGGCAATCAGATCACGCAGCAAGGTGGTCTTTCCGGTGCCGGGAGGACCGTTGACCCCCATGATACCGGCCTTGAAACTGAGCTCGTGCAACAGGCTGTTGACTGCCAGTTGTTGGGAGTGCACCAGCCCTAGATGTCGTTCGGCAGGCCAGCAGCCTGCGGCATATTGCGACGGTGCGAGGCGATTGATAAGCGCCGGATCAGCATCTGCCTGATCCAGATGCTGGCGCTCCTCCGGGGCGTGATGGCTGAGGTAACGAGCCAACGCCTCGCTGGTTTTGCCACGCGCCAGCGCATCGGCAACGTCGCAGAGGTCCTCCAGCAAAAAGCTGTTGAGTGGATCGTCTTCCTGTTCGGGCTTGTTCGGATTGATCGGTGCTGAGCGGAAGCGATGCATGCGCGGTTGATCGGAGAAGAATTCATCGACCCCCAGCACTTTGCGCACATAGTCAGTCATGCTGCGAAGATCATCAGCCTGCGCTACACCACTGAAGTGGCTGTTGGCCTGTTCGCGGAGAAACTTTTGAGTTTCGTCGAAGCCGCGTGTCCAGTCCTGATGATTGATGGCGCAACCGACAAACCATGCCTCACTGGACAGAACAAGGCTGTCGATCAACATCATGCCTTCCTGATTGAACTTGAGCGAGAACAGCGCTGACGTGCGCCGTTGCGGCTCTTTGTACCCTTGATCAGCGCCGTACAACTCGGCCAGCCGGCGGGTTACAACCAGATTATCGTAAAGGTGAGCGTAGAGCGTGTGACTCCATGCGCGTTTTTCCGGAAGATTTTCCCTGGCCAGAGGATTCGTCGGCATCCACGGTAGAACCTTGGCGGTAAGAGGGAGATCCTGGTAGTAAGGCTGATAATCGCTTTCGCGCTTCTTCAGCTGGGGCGCTGCCTGGGGTTGCAGCAACTCGACGGCGTGCCAGTAACGTACGATATTCTGCATGGTCATGAACGTCCTTGAAAGCGCTGGGCTTTGAATCCTGGTGCAGAGGATATCAGGCGCCATCGATCACTTCTTCGTCATTGACACGAAAACGTTGCAGTTCATTGACCCGCATGCTGTCCGCCCACGTTTTTCAGTTTCAAAAGCCGCCTTGTTTCCAAGGCCGAATCGTCAGAGCCGTTTGATCAGCAGCACCTGGGCACATTCCTCAATCGACCGCCGTTGCGTCTCGGCATACAACCCCAGCTCATCAATGGTCGAACGCCCCAGCGCCTGTTCGAAAGCCTGTCGATTGGAGTGTTCGGCGTAATGCGTCTGCGCAGAATCGCCGAGGTTCGACTGAAAAATCCCCGCCGCACTCACCGGCAGGAAATCTTCGTACACCAGCGGCTCCGCTTTCACGTAGCCATCGCGCAGCAAGTCCTCCAGGGACGACTCACCAAGTCCTTCGGCGGCCAAGCCCTTTTCCGTAGCGAAATAACGAAAGTACGCCAGCCCCTGTTCGCGCATGCCCTCGATGCTGTCAGGAAATTCCGCAAAGTGCTGCGTCATCAGCGCGTTGTAGCGTGCGGCATTGGCTTCGTTAGGGAAGTCGCCCAATTCATCGCGAGCGGCATTCAACAAGCGGTCATACAGCGCGCGACCCTTGGGCGTGAGGGCGGCGCCGCGTTGTTCGATTTCGCCGAAACGCGCGCTGTGGCTGCCACGGGTTTCGGGCTGATCGGTGAAGGCGATCGGCTCGTCCAGCGCTTTGAAGCTGGTCTGGCGCAGCAGGATCGGGCAGTTGCGGCGCGGTGGGCCTTCGATCACCGCTTTTGGTGTAATGCCATGGGCAGGCATCTGCTCCTGCACGGTGTCGATGTCCAGCGTGCGAGGGGTCAGGTGGTTGATGTGCGGGCCTTTGAACGCAACGACATCGGCGACCAAACGGTGCTGGGCGCTGAGTTTCTGGTACTGCGCGGCGCTGACGGTGGCGCTGTGGTGCCAGCGAAAAGTCTCCAGTGCCTGTCGGACGAATTCCACGGCCTCCGCTTCATTCAGTCCGCCTGCCGTTTCCGCCTGTTCAATCAGGCGCAACGCCTCTTCAGTAAAAATCGAACGACGGGCCAGTACCGACTCGGCAAACGAACGCAATTCAGCGTCTTCAATCAGCTCCAGGCGCAGCAACGAGGTGAACACGCGAAACGGGCTGACCTGCAGCGCTTCTTCATGCACCGCGCGAAACGCCGTTGAATGCACCGGCACACCGGCCGGGGTCAGGTCGTAATAACCCACTGGTTGCATGCCCATCACCGCGAACAGGCGGGCGAGGGTGGCCAGTTCGCTCGCGGTGCCGACGCGAATGGCGCCGTGGCGTTCCATGTCCAGCCGCTCGATTTCGCCAGTGCGCTTGAGCTGTCCGGCAATCTCGGGCTGACGTGCCAGCACTTCGCGATTGGTTTTCTCCACCAGTTCCATCAGCGCGCCGTACAGCGGCACCTCTTCGCGGTACATGTCGGACATCGCTCGGGAGAAGCGTTGGCGGATCAGGTCGGGGCTGACGAACGGCTGCACGGTCATGAAAAAAATTCCTGCCACGGTGACGAAATGGATGCCGGAAAAGATCGCAGCCTTCGCCCACGCGGGCAAACGAAGAATCCTACGAACTTCATTCTGCCAACGACTGATCCACCAGTTCGATCCAATGCCTGACCGGCGTGCGCCCGGCGCTGGCCAGATGGCTCTGACAGCCTACGTTGGAAGTGACGATCAACTCAGGCCGGCCGCTTTCCAGGGCGTTGAGGCGCTGATCGCGCAGTTGCCGCGCCAGCACCGGTTGGGTCAGCGAGTAAGTGCCCGCCGAGCCGCAGCACAAATGGCCGTCCGGCACCGATGTGAGGTTGAAGCCGAGTCGGGTCAGCACGGCTTCCACGGCGCCGCCGAGTTTCAGTGCGTGCTGCAAGGTGCACGGGCAATGCACGGCGATGCGCCGTTCGCTGGCGGCGCATACTTGCTCCAGTGGTTCCTCAGCGATTATTTGCACCAGATCCCGAGTCATTTCGCTGATCCGCCGGGCTTTCGAGGCGTAGATCGGGTCGTCCGCAAGCAAATGCCCGTAATCCTTGATGAACGCGCCACAACCGCTGGCCGTCTGCACGATGGCTTCGGCGCCGTTCTGCAGGTGCGGCCACCAGGCGTCGATGTTCTGTCGAGCGCGGTCAAGACCTTTGGCCTGAGCGTCGAGGTGATAGTCGAGAGCGCCGCAGCAACCGGCCTCGCTCACCGGGGTGACGCTGATGCCCAAGCGATCGAGCACCCGCGCGGTCGCGTCATTGGTGTTCGGCGACAGGCCCGGTTGCACGCAGCCTTCGAGCAATAACACCCGGCGCGCATGCCGAGGAGGAGGGCGCGACCCCATAACACCCAAGCGCTGCGGCAGTTTGCTTTCCAGCAGGCGCGGTAGCAGCGGCCGAAAGGTCGCGCCCATGCGCAGCAAGCCTTTGAACACAGCCGGATTCGGCGCCAACGCGCGCAAGCCTTCGCGCAGCAAGCGCTGGGCGGCGGGGCGTGGCACCGCGCTGTCGACCACCGCACGGCCGATGTCGAGCAGGTTGTGATAATCGACGCCGGACGGGCAGGTGGTTTCGCAGTTGCGGCACGACAGGCAACGATCCAGATGCAGTTGCGTCTGTTCGGTGGCCGGTGCGCCTTCGAGCACTTGCTTGATCAGATAAATGCGCCCGCGCGGGCCATCGAGTTCATCGCCGAGCAATTGATAGGTCGGGCACGTCGCGTTGCAGAAGCCGCAATGCACGCAGGTGCGCAGGATCTTTTCCGCTTCGCCAGCCCGGGGCAATTTTCGCGATTGCTCGCTGAGGGTGGTTTGCATGGCTAGACCTCCGCGTACATTCGCCCGAGGTTGAACAGCCCTTGCGGGTCGAGTTGCGCCTTGAGTTGCCGGTGGTAGCGCAGCAGGGTTGGCGCCAAGGGTTGGAACGGCGAATCGGTGGCGCCGTGGGTAAAGCACGTTGCATGGCCGCCCAAGGAATGGGCGAGTGCGTGAATCTCAGGGCTTTCGGATTTCACCCAGCGTTGCGCACCGCCCCAGTCGATCAGTTGCTCGCCGGGCAGTTCGAGGGGGCCGAGGTTGTTCGGCAATGACAGGCGCCACAGCGGCAAACCTTCGTCGAAAAAACTCAGGCGCTGTTCGTTGAGGTCGCGCCAGAAAACCGAATCCAGCGGCTCGCCGCCGAGGCGTTGATGCGCCGCCGTTACCGAACCTTCGCCACCTTCCAGGCGCAGGTACAGGCTCCGGCCATCGTGGCACGCGGCGCTGATCGGCAGCGGTTGCTGGCCCCATTCGGCAAGTTTGCTCAAGGCGCGAGCGCAGTCGATGTCGATGCGAATGCTCAGGCACTGGCGTGGTTTCGGCAGGACTTTCAGCGACACTTCGGTGAGCACGCCGAGGCAACCGAAACTGCTGGCCATTAGCCGCGACAGGTCATAACCGGCGACGTTTTTCATCACTTCGCCGCCGAAGCGCAGATGCTGACCGAGGCCGGTGATCACCCGCGTGCCGAGAACGAAGTCGCGAACCGAGCCGGACCACGGCCGGCGTGGCCCGGACAATCCTGCGGCGATCATGCCGCCGACCGTGGCGCTGTCGGCAAAGGATGGCGGTTCGCAGGGCAACATTTGCCCGGCGTCATCCAGCGCAGCGAGCAGCTCGGACAACGGCGTGCCGGCGCGCACCGTGACCACCAGTTCGGTCGGATCGTATTGAACGATGCCGCGATGAGCACGGGTGTCGAGCACTTCGCCGGCCACCTCGCGACCGAGAAACGCCTTGCTGTTGCCGCCCTGAATCTTCAGCGGCGTGGCATTGGCCCGCGCGGCGTTGACCTGATCGAGCAGGGCGTTGGCGGCATCGAAATCAGCCATCAGAATCGCTCCAGCTCGGGGAAGGGCAGTTGCCCAGCGTGAATGTGCATCGCGCCGAATTCGGCGCAGCGATGCAGGGTCGGAATGTTCTTGCCAGGATTGAGCAAGCCCTGCGGATCGAACGCGGCTTTCACCGCATGAAACAGCAGTAACTCGTCGCTGTTGAACTGCGCGCACATCTGATTGATTTTTTCGCGACCGACGCCGTGCTCGCCGGTGATGCTGCCGCCTACCTTGACGCACAGTTCGAGGATCTTGCCGCCCAGTGCCTCGGCGCGATGCAGCTCCCCCGGCTGGTTGGCATCGAACAGGATCAGCGGATGCATGTTGCCGTCGCCGGCATGGAACACGTTGGCCACGCGCAAGCCATATTCCTCGCCGAGGCTAGCGATACCTTGCAGCACAGCGGGCAATTCGCGGCGCGGGATGGTGCCGTCCATGCAGTAATAATCCGGCGACAACCGGCCGATCGCCGGAAACGCGTTTTTGCGCCCGGCCCAGAAACGCACACGCTCAGCTTCGTCCTGGGCCTGGCGCACCTCGGTGGCGCCGGCCGCTGTCATGATTTCCCGTACGCGCTGGCAATCGTCGTGCACGTCGGCTTCGACGCCGTCGAGTTCGCACAACAGAATCGCCTCGGCGTCGACCGGGTAACCGGCGTGGATAAAATCTTCGGCGGCGCGGATGGCGAGGTTGTCCATCATTTCCAGACCACCCGGAATGATCCCGGCAGCGATGATTTCGGCAACCGCGCGGCCGGCCTTTTCCACTGAATCGAAACTGCCGAGCAGGACCTTGGCGACTTGCGGTTTGGGCAATAACTTCACCGTGACTTCGGTGATGATCCCCAGCAGGCCTTCGGAGCCGGTGAACAAGGCGAGCAGGTCGAAACCGGCTGAATCGAGCGCCTCGGAGCCTAGCGTCAGACGTTCGCCCTCAATGGTCAGCACTTCGATTTTCAGCACGTTGTGCACGGTCAGGCCGTACTTGAGGCAATGCACGCCCCCAGCGTTTTCCGCGACGTTGCCGCCGATCGAACAGGCAATCTGCGACGACGGATCCGGTGCGTAATACAAGCCGAACGGGGCCGCCGCTTGGGAGATGGCGAGATTGCGCACCCCCGGCTGAACCCGCGCGATACGTGCAGCGGGGTCGATGTGCAGGATGTTGTTGAACCGCGCCATCACCAGCAACAGGCCCTTTTCCAGTGGCAGGGCGCCGCCGGACAATCCAGTGCCGGCACCCCGCGCGACCACGGGCACATTGTTCTGATGGCACAGTTTCAGCAGGGTTTGCACTTGGTCCAGACGCCGGGGCAGGGCGACCAGCATCGGCGTGGTGCGGTAGGCGGAGAGGCCGTCACATTCGTAGGGTTTGAGTTCATCTTCGCGCCAGAGGATGTCCAGGTCCGGCAGGGCTTGTTGCAGAGCCTTGAGCAATTCGCCCTTGTTCACCTCGGGCAACGGACCGTCGAGGCGTTCGTCGTAAAGGATGTTCATGGGAACGCCAACCTTCTGTCTCCGCTGATCGTTCCCACGCTCTGCGTGGGAATGTAGCCCGTGACGCTCTGCGTCACTGGACGCAGAGCGTCCCCTGAGGCATTCCCACGCAGAGCATGGGAACGATCAGTTGCGCCACCTGGGGCATTGCGAATATCCATGTTCATCGCTGTCGTTCCAGAAATTCCCCGTACAGCCGCGCGGTATTTCCCGGCTGTTCGACCATCGGCATGTGCCCGACGTGATCCCACACATCCACTTCGAGATTGGCGATGCCCTTGCTCCACACCGGTACGCTGCTGACGTCGATCAGGCGATCCTTGCGTCCCCAGAGCAACAGTGCAGGGCATTTGATCTCGGCCAGTTTCGGCTCCATCGGCGGGCTGGCGCGGAAGTCGCGGAAGATTTCTTCGAGCTCGTCACGTTGTTGCTCGTAGCGCTGGGCGACGGCGTCCAGCACCAGCTTCGGCACCCACGGCGGCGACTCCATGGTCATTGCGTAGAAACGCTGAAATTCTTCGCGGGAATTGATCAGAAACGGATTGTGCCCGCGCGCCAGATGGCGCTCCATGTCGCTCGGCTCCGGTGCGGTGACGCCGGCCGGGTCGATCAAGGCCAGCGAAGCGATTCGCTCCGGATAGGTCGCCGCCAGCCACGCGGCAATGTAGCCGCCCATGGAGTTGCCGATGACGTGGACTTTCTCCACGCCGCAGACGTCGAGCAGTTGAATCATGCGTTTGGCCTGAACCGCAATGTCGTAACCGCCGCCAGCCTTGAAGCCAGTCTCACCGTGGCCGGCCAGATCCGGAATGATCACCCGATACTGACGGACGAAGTGCCGGGCGCAGCGCAGCCAGAGGTTTTTGTCGGCGCTGAAGCCGTGCAGCATCAGGATCGCGCTGGACGCCTCGTACGGCCCGCCTTGCCAGGTCGACACGGTCATCTCGGCGATCGGCACTTCGATCTTGTGCAATTTGTACAACCTGGCCTCGCTGGCCATGGCCAGGTCGTACAGCCAATGGCCAACCGCCGGATAACTCAGCCAGCTCCAGGCCACGAAAACCGCGAGTGCGACAAACAGCAAAAGCATCGACGTCTTCCTTTTACGTGTTCAGGACAAAATATGGTCGGCCAATTTCAGCGCCCGGGTCAGCAGGTGATAGCTGAAACTGAAGCCGGGAAACATCGCGATCACATGACCGCTCTTGCTCTGGTACCAACTGTGGCAACCACCGGACTTCCACACCGTGCGCTGCATTTCCCGGTGGATCATTGCAGTGTAGGTACGTTCTGCGTCACGGCGCACTTCGATGCTGCGCAGGCCTTTGGCCCGTACGGTGCGGATGCAGTCGAGGATGTAGTTCATCTGCGATTCGATGATGAACAGCGCCGAAGTGTGGCCAATGCCGGTGTTCGGCCCGGTGACGATGAACAGGTTGGGGAAGTCCGGCAGGCTGGTGCCGAGGTAGGCGCGCGGGTATTCGGCCCAGACATCTCTGAGTTGCACCGCGTTTTTACCGCTGACCGGGTAGGAAATTACCCCGTCGGTGGCGTCGTAACCGGTCGACCAGACGATCAGATCAACATCGAGATGCTCGCCGTCCACGGTGTTGATCCCGCTTTCGTCGATCGAGGCGATGCCGTGCTCGCGACTGTGCAACGTGACGTTGGCGCGGCTCAGCGCCGGGTAGTACGTGCTGGACACCAACACGCGTTTGCAGCCGATGGTGAAGTCCGGGGTGAGTTTCTGCCGCAGTACCGGGTCTGGAACCTGACGCTTGAGGAACCGCAGCGCATGTCGCTGGACCAGATGAATCGCCGGCTTCGAGTATTTGAAGGCGATCACCCGGGTTTCGAAATTCCAGTAGATCAGCCAGCGCAGCAGCTTGTACGCCGGCTTCAGACCGAGCAGCCAGCGCTGGAAACGGCCGAATTTGCGATCGGCACGCGGCAGCACCCAATGCGGCGTGCGTTGGAACACATGCAGATGTTCGACCTGGGGTGCAATCGCCGGGATCACTTGGGCTGCGCTGGCACCGCTGCCGACGATCGCCACGCGTTTACCGCGATAGTCGTAGCTGTGATCCCAATTATTTGTGTGAAAAGTCTTGCCTTGAAAGCGATCCATCCCGGGAAAGTGGGGGATGACCGGCTGACTCAATGGCCCGGAAGCATTGATCAGGAATTGGGTTCGGAAAGTACCTCTGGCGCGGGTGTGCACCAACCAACGCTTTTCCGCTTCGTCCCACTCGACGCGCTCGACATCCGCCCCCAGTTCCACGCGCTCGCGTAAACCGAACTGCTCGATCAGCTGTTCGGTGTAGCGACGCAGTTCCGCCTGTTCGGCGAACATCTGCGACCAGCGGTAGGGCGCGAATGACAGCGAATACAGCGGCGACGGCACGTCCACCGCTGCGCCGGGGTAGGTGTTCTGGCACCAGGTGCCGCCGAAGAAGGCGCGTCGCTCGAGAATGCGGAAGTCGTCGATTCCGGCCTTGAGCAGGTTGACCGCCGCGCACTGGCCGCCGAAACCGCTGCCGATGATCAACACAGCGTAGGTATGCATGTGCCCCCTTTTTATAGTTGTTTTTCCATTTCCCCTCTTTCATTTATAGCCAACTCTGAGCCGCGCGTGCGGCGCTGATAGCGCTCTATTCAGGCCGCTGGCCGGTGATGGCTATTTAACGGCGCCCTGATAGACTCCGGACACATCCTTGTCGGGATGTAACCATGCATCGCGCGGTCGAGGCCCTTATGGGAAATACGCGAGGAAAGGGATTTTCACTGGCCAGGAGGCTTTACAGGTCGCGGGTGTTCGGGCTGCTGCTCGGGCTGATGTGTGTCAGCGTGGCGATGCACGCGCTCGATCCGCCGCTGTGGGTGTGGGGCCTGATGCTCTTCAACGGCCTGGTCTGGCCGCATCTGGCCTTTCTATGGGCGCGAAGCTCGAGCGTGCCGTTTCGCGCCGAACACCGCAATTTGCTGATCGATGCATTCATGGGCGGCTTCTGGGTCGCCGCCATGCAGTTCAATCCCTTGCCCAGCGCAACCACGATTTCGATGATGGCAATGAACAACGTCGCCATTGGCGGTGGGCGTTTTTTGCTCGCCGGGTCGGCGGCGCAGCTATCGGGCATCGGCGTCGGGCTGGTGGTGTTTGCGCCGGCGTTCATCCCGCCAACAACGCCGCTGCAGTTGTACGCCTGTTTGCCGCTGCTGTTGCTGTATCCGCTGGCGCTGGGCTGGATCTGCTTTCGCCAGGCCTCGACCCTCGGTCGGCACAAGCGCGAGCTGTTGGCGTTGAGTCGCACCGACAGCCTGACCGGCCTGCTCAATCACGGCGCGTGGAAGGATCAACTGAACCTCGCGTTCCAGCGCTGCAAACGCCAGCAGCAGGGCGCGGCGATTGCGCTGATCGACATCGACCACTTCAAAGCGATCAATGACACCTATGGGCATGTCGCTGGCGATATCGTCCTGCGCCAGTTGAGCAAACTGCTCAAACAGAATCTGCGCGCCACGGACGTGGCCGGGCGCTATGGCGGGGATGAGTTCTGCGTGATCCTGCCGGAACTGCCACTGTTTAACGCGGCTCAGGCCATGGAAGCCTTGCGCGAGCGTTTTGCGGTGATGGGCTACGAGCAGAACCCGGCGTTGAAGGTCAGCCTGAGCATTGGTCTGGCCGCCTACGACCCGAGCCATGCCGACGCCACGCGTTGGCTGGATGAGGCCGATCAGGCGTTGTATGAAGCCAAGGCCAGTGGGCGCAATCGGGTGATCTGCAACAGCGACAACAAGCCGAGGCAGGCGCTGCTGGATTCGGTCTGAAGAGTGATCGGAGATCCCATGTAGGAGCTGCCGAAGGCTGCGATCTTTTGGGACGCTCTGCGTCCCGGCCTGCGTTCCTTTGCTGCGCGTGGGAACGATCAAAATCAAAAGATCGCAGCCTTCGGCAGCTCCTACAGTTTGTTCGGTGTCAGTCGGGCAAGTGTCGCATCCGCTATAGAGCCTTGCGCCGATGTCGGTTACGGTTGAATCCCTCCGACACGAAACAAGGACTGCTTCATGACGTTCTCATTTCCCCGCTCTCTGCTGGCCGCCAGTCTCGGTCTGTCCCTCGCGCTCTCGGCCGTAAACGCTTTCGCAGAACCGCATAAACAAGTGCTCGCCGATGCCGAGCAGTACCAGCCCGAAGCCCTGAAGTTACTGGAACGACTGGTCAATATCGACTCCGGTTCCGGTTATGAACCGGGTCTGAAACAGGTCAGCGACATCGCCATTGATGAGCTGAAAAAACTCGGCGCAACTATCGAACTGGTGCCCAACACCCCGGAAAAATCCAACCACGTGCTGGCCACGCTCAAAGGCACCGGCAAGGCGAAAATCCTGCTGATGGCGCATATGGACACGGTGTTCAAGGAAGGCTCGGCTGCCGAACGGCCATTCCACATCAAGGACGGGCGTGCCTACGGGCCGGGGGTGATGGACGACAAGGGCGGCATCGTCGCCGGCATCTACGCGCTTAAAGTGCTGAAGAACCTCGACTTCAAAGACTACGCGCAGATCACT
Organism: Pseudomonas sp. PS01270; assembly: GCF_029959775.1. Classification (NCBI taxonomy): domain Bacteria; kingdom Pseudomonadati; phylum Pseudomonadota; class Gammaproteobacteria; order Pseudomonadales; family Pseudomonadaceae; genus Pseudomonas; species Pseudomonas sp. PS01270. Next base: position 13,387 of record NZ_JASCPT010000051.1, read on the forward strand.
TTCCTGCTGGACGCTAGCGAAGAAACCGGCTCCGACGTCGCCACCGACCTGATCAAGAAAACCGCCAAACAGCACGACGTCACCCTCAACCTCGAACCGGGCCGTCCGGCCGATGGCCTGGTGGTGTGGCGCAAGGGCAGTGCGACGGCGTTGGTCGAAGTCAAAGGCAAAGCCGCCCACGCCGGGGTCGCGCCAGAATTGGGACGGAACGCGGCGATGGAAGCGGCGCACCAGATTCTGCAACTGGGCAAGCTCGGCGATGAAGCGAAGAAGACCACCATCAACTTTACCGTGCTCAAGGCCGGTGATCGCACCAACGTGATTCCTGATCAGGCCACGGCCAAGGCGGATGTGCGCGCGGCAGTGCCGGAGGAGTTTGATCGCATCGAGAAGGATCTGGCGCGGGTATCGCAGGACAAGTTGATTGCCGAGACCGAAGTGAAAACTTCCTTGCAACGCGGTTTGCCGCCGATGCCACAAACGGCCGAGTCGGATCGCCTGATGGCCATGGCCCAGGGAATCTACGGCGAAATTGGCCGCAAGCTGACCGAGGAGGGCAGTGGTGGCGCGGCGGATGCCAGTCTGTCCGCAGGCGTAGGGACGCCGACGCTGGATGGCTTCGGCATTGTCGGCGGCAATATTCACACGCCTGAGGAATATGCCGAAGTGGCGAGTGTGGCACCGCGGATTTATCTGTTGTCGCGGATGATCATGGAGTTAGCCAAGCCGCGGTGAAGGAGCGATCGTTCCCACGCTCTGCGTGGGAATGCCTCAACGGACGCTCCGCGTTCGGCTTTGTGTGGGACGCAGAGCGTCCCGGGCTGCATTCCCACGCGGAGCGTGGGAACGATCATTAGTAGCTCCCGAGCATCCCCCAATCGGTTCCTTCTCCCTCTGGGAGAGGACTAGGGTGAGGGGCTTTTGTGGGAAAAGTGGAAGTCGAGGACGGCGCACAAAAAATACCGAAAAGTCCGACAGAAGCTCTGGTTGCGGCCGTCGGGCGCGGCTCTTATAGTCTCGGTTCGCAGATAACTCTGCGACGATCTTGGCCGGTCGAATACAGAACCTGACCTTTCTGGAGTGAACTCTATGACCGACCAAGTAATGCCGCGCTATCTCCCCATCGACACCTACGACGCCGAATCCCCGGTGCTCTTCATCAATACCCACACTGAACTCAGCGACATGGCCGCCTGTGCGATGCACCGGTTTGTGGTCGTGTGTGATCTGGCTGACACTTTCGCCAGCCTCAACCTCAAGGGCATTTCCGATTGTGATCTGACGCGGGTGACCAGCGCGGTTCATCTGCTGATGCGCGAGGGCTGCGCGATTCTGAATGTGATTCAGGCGCGGGCGGCGCAGCGGGAAGAGGCTTACAAGACGCCGGTTTAGCGGTTTAGCGGTGTAGCGGCCGTTGCTATCGCGAGCAGGCTCGCTCCCACAGGTGACCGCATTTCAACTGTGGGAGCAAGCCTGCTCGCGAAGGGGCCGGTACAGCGTGTGCATCACTCCTTGACGCTCATGTATTCCTTGGCCCAGAGAATGTATTCCTCCGGCTGGGTATAGGTGTGGGTCAACTCGGTCGCGCTCAGATCGGAGGCCTGGGTGAAGATCTGCCGCTGCTCGCGCAGGCTGTCGTAGGTGGCCTTGATCGCGGCGAAGTAGGCGCCATGGCCGTCGATGGTCACGCGCACGCCCAGTTCGGCCAGGCGTTTGTCGTCGCGCAGGGCCGGGTTGCCGTAGGTGACCAGCATCAGCGGCACGGTCAGATGCTCGGCGATCTGTTCCAGCTGATCGAAGTCCTGCACGCCGACCATGCAGATACCGTCAGCGCCCGCCGCCTGATATTGGCGGGTGCGGCTGATGATTTCCTGGTTCGGCAGAATGCCGGCATTGGTGCGGGCAATGATCGCCATTTCCGTGTCGACCCGGGCTTCGAGCGCCGCGCGGATCTTGCCGACGCCTTCGGCTACGGTGATCAGGTCGGTGGATTTGCGCCCGAATTGCGCGGGCAGCAGGGTGTCTTCGATGGTCAGTGCAGCGACGCCGGCGCGTTCCAGTTCGACGATGGTGCGCATCACGTTAAGAGCGTTACCGTAGCCGTGATCGGCGTCGGCGATCACTGGCAATTGGGCGACGCGACCGATGCGCGTGGCCTGTTCGGCGAATTCGCTGAGGGTGATCAGGGCGAAGTCCGGTGCGCCGAGCACCTGTAGCGAAGCCACGGAACCGCCGAGGATACCTACTTCAAAACCCAAGTCAGCGGCGATACGGGCCGACATCGGGTCGAACACCGAAGCCGTGTGGTAGCAGGTGTCGGAGGCCAGCAGCTGACGGAAATTGCGGCGCAAATCTTGATGGGAAAGCCTGGTCATACGAGTTCCACCAATACATAAGGAATGGAAAGGCTTGAGCAAAGGTGTCAACGCCGAAGAATGAAAAGGCTATCACGCGAATGGGTCAAGAATCATGACGAATTTGCGCGGCAGGACTGGCGGCTGAAAGGTTTAATCTCCCGTGCCGGAAATATCAGGCCGCCACGGCGTGATGCTGTTGATGGGGCAGGAGCACTGCGCGCACTGAATTGCCCGGCTGAAGTTGCAGGCGTTTGGCAGTGAGACGATCAACCATCAGGCTGTTGCCCACCAGTCGCCCGGGCGCCACGGTGATGCGGCAGTTTTCCAGGCGGCGGTTGTGAATCAGCCATAGCGGCGCCTGCTCGTCCGGGGTGCCGAGGCTCAGGGTCAGTTCAAGACTGTCGCGCACCGTGCGGATGCTGCGGATCGGCGCTTCGATGACCGGGCCACCGTCGAAAATGTCGATATAGCCTTTGTGCGTGAAACCCTCGGCTTGAAGAATCTTCAACGCCGGCTGGGTGTTCGGGTGAGTCTGGCCGATCGCGGCCTGCGCCTGTTCGGTGAGCAGGCAGGTGTACAGCGGCTGGCGCGGCATCAGTTCGGCGATAAAGGCTTTGTTGCCCAGGCCGGACAAGTGATCGGCGTGGGTGAAATCCATCTGGAAGAAGTGCCGGCCGAGGCTGTCCCAAAATGGCGAGCAACCATTTTCATCGGCACTGCCGCGCAGTTCGGCGATCATCTTCTCGCCAAACAGATGCGGAAATTCGGCGACGAACAGCAGACGACCCAGCGACAACAGGCGGCCATTGCTGCCGTTGCGCTGGTCATGGCGCAGGAACAGCGAGCACAGCTTCGATTGGCCGGTCAGTTCGTTGTTGAGGAACAACGTCGGAATCTGCCGCTGAATACCCAGATCCGGCGCCGAACTGACGGTCACCCCCAGCCGGTAGTTGTACCAGGGCTCGCGCAAGCCAACGGCGCCGGCCATCGCGCTGACACCGACCACGCGCTGCTCATCATCCTCGAGGACAAACAGGTAATCGGCATCGGCGCGCTCCACCTGTTCGGCGAACGCCCGTTGTGCCCAACGCACCCGGTGCGCCAAGCGGTCCTCATTGGCGGGAAGGGTGGTGAAACCTGGCCCTGCCTGTTCAACGAGGGTCATCAAGGCAGGCAGGTCGCTGACTTTTACCGGACGGACAATCATGCTCCAACTCCTTTGGCGTACCGATTCAGGCGCGGATGGCTAACGCGGCTCACAGAGCGACCAGCCGTATCGAGCTGCCATCGCTGACCTTCAGTGCCGCGCAGATGGCGGGTGTCAGGGGCAGCGGTTGATCAGGGTGATAGTCGAGTTCGGTGACCATCGCGCGGTAGTCATGCAGGGCGTCGTTGCTCAGCAGGTAACGGCCACGGGCGTCGGTCGATACTTGTTGGCGGACAATGGCGGTCTGGCTGTCAGCGATCGAGCGAATGTTTGCGGTACGCGCATACAGGGTCGGGCCGGCGTCGAACAGGTCGATGTAGCTGTTGGTTTCGAAGCCTTCCCGCGCGAGGATGTCGAACGCTTCCTGGCCGTCCGGGTGCACGCGGCCGATGCAATCCTGCGCCGCTTGCGGCAGCATCGGCACGTAGATCGGGTATTGCGGCATCAGTTCGGCAAGGAACGTGCGGCTCTGCAAGCCGCACAGGCGCTCGGCTTCCGCGTACGGCAGGTCGAAAAAGTGCTTGCCCAGCGCATCCCAGAATGGCGAATGCCCCTGCTCGTCGCTGTAGCCGACGATCTCGGTGATCACCGCCTCGGAGAACCGCTGCGCATGCGCGGCGATGAACAGCAGGCGCGCCCGCGACAGCAGTTCGGAAAACGGCGTGCGCACCAACGCGGTGTCAATGTGGAAACCGCGCAGCAAGGTATGCCCGCTGAGGTCATGGCACAGCGACAACGCCGGCACGCCATGCTCAATGTTCAATTCCCGCGAAGCACTGGTGAAATGACGGTTGCGCAGGCTGTAGAACGGCTCCTTGAAGCCGGCGGTGGCGAGGATTTCCGAGCAGCCGACCAGTTGCTGGCGTTCGAGATCTTCCAGTACAAAGAAATAGTTTTCCGGCCCCTGGGCTGTGGCGGCGCTGTCGAAAGACGCGCACGACGCGGCGATTTTTTCGCGCAGGTGTTCGCTGTCATTCGGCAGCGAAGTCACGCCGATCAGGCTCTCGCGGGCCAGGCGCTGTAGCTGGGGCAGATCATTCTGCTCGACTGGGCGTAAGACCAGCATGGATGTACTCCTGTATCAAAAGGTTCGGCCCATTCGCCGAACCTGACTATCACTGTCGGTTTCCACGCGTTGAATCGGCGGTCGCCTGATTTGTTGTCAGACGCCGCTCTTTTTCTTGTCAGCCTTTGCTCGGATCGGGCAGCGCTGTGCTGGCGCCGAGCTTGTTGAGGAAGAACAGGTACACCAGGCCCAGGGCAATCCAGATCAGGCCGAGTTTCTGTGCATCGACGCCCATGTTGTACATGATGGCGGCGACGATGATGAAGCCGATCACCGGGCAGAGCAGATGGCGCACAAACTGCCCCGACTTCTGCCGACGCCAATAGTGGTTGATCACCGTCAGGTGCAGCAGCATGAAACCGCTGAGGGCGCCGAAGTTGATCAGCGAGGTGAGAATGTCGACCGCGTCGATGAACAGGTAGCAGATCAGCAGCGACAACACCGCCACCAGATAAATGCTCAGGTACGGCGTGTTGTGTTTCGGGTGGACCTTGGCCAGCACCTTCGGCAGCTTGCCGTCGCGGGCCATGCCGAACAGCAGGCGCGAGACGGCGGCCTGCGAGGTGATTGCCACGGCGACGCCCCAGGCCAGCGCCGTGGCGACGGCGGTCAGGGTCGCCAGCCAGCTGCCGGCGGCAATTTCAGCGATTTCATAGAACGCGGTGTCGGCGGATTTGAAGCCCATGCCCGCTGCCAGATCGGTGGCGATCCACGTTTGTACGACGAAAATCGTGCCCATCACCGCCAGGGTGATCAGCGCTGCCTTGCCGACGCTGCGGCCCGGATCTTCCTTGATTTCTTCGGCGAGGGTGGAGATCGCGTCGAAGCCGAGGAACGACAGCACGGCGATCGACACGGCTTGCATCAGCAGGGCGAAGTTGAAGGTTTCCGGGTGATACAGCGGCGCCAGTGTCAGCTCACCATTTCCGCCACCGTCGTGCAGGGCGTTCCAGGCGTAGAACAGGAAGATGCCCAGCACCACCAGTTGTGCCAGCAGGAACAGCATGTTCATCCGCGCGGTGAAGGTGATGCCGCGCAGGTTGACGAATGTTGCGCTGACCAGAAACGCCAGGATGAAGCCGACCTTGGGAATGTCCGGGTACAAATGGTTGAGCGCCATCGCCGAATACAGGTACAGCAGCGGCGGAATCAGCAGGTAATCGAGCAGCATCAGCCAGCCAGCGATGAAGCCGACGTGTTGATTAAGGCCGCGTTGCGCGTAGGAATATACGGAGCCGGCAACCGGAAAGGCCTTGGCCATGCTGCCGTAACTCAGGGCGGTGAACAGCATCGCCACCATGCCGATGATGTACGCCAGCGGCACCATCCCCGGTGCTTCGGCGTTGACGTAGCCATACACACCGAACGGGGCGATGGGGATCATGAAGATCATCCCGTACACCACCAGATCGGTCAGCGTCAGGCTACGTTTCAACTCTTGCTTGTAGCCGAATTCTTCAATTTCCATGAAGCGCAACTCCTTGTCAGCCATCGGTCGGTTTATGTTTTATCGGTCCATCGTTTAAAGCAAAGGTGCGAGGTAACCTGCCCAGCGCGAAACCGCTTCGGGGCTGCGCAGCAGATCATTGCGCACCTCGATCAGCACCGCCTCAAGGCCCCTGGCATCACCGTGCACCGGCACGGTCATGTCGCCCAAGGGATCAATTCTGTACGGTTGGTTGCCCGCCACTTTCAGCGGGTGCGCTTGCAGTCCGTCGAGCAGACGCTGAGCATAGTCCTGGGCCTGGCCGAACAACACGCCGGCTTCCAGTGGTCGCGGCTGGCCGTAATACACCGGGGTGAAACTGTGAATACCGACCACCCGCACCGGCAGACCTTTGGCAATGCGTTCGTCGATCAAGGTCTGCAAGCGCGCATGAAACGGTTTGAACAACGCCTGGCGCCGGTACTCGCGGGTCGCCTCATCCAGCTCGCGATTGCCGGGTATCGGGTAGATCTCGCTCTGCAGCGGGATGCTGTCCGGCGCATGGCGCGGGCGGTTGAGGTCGATCAACAGCCGTGAATAGTTGGCGCTGAGCAGGGTAGCGCCAAGCTGTTCCGACAACTGTTCAGCCAGTTGCAGCGCGCCGATGTCCCAGGCGATATGTTCGCGCGCGGCCGCCTCGTCCAGGCCCAGATTGTTCAGGGCCTCGGGGATGTAGCGACTGGCGTGTTCGCACACGAGGATCAACGGGTTCGTCGAGTCCTCGCGGCTCAGGGTGTAGACCGGGCGGGTGTACAACCCAAGCTCGGCGGATTCAGTACAGGCGTGCATAGTGCTCACACAGGTCAGCGGGCGAGAGCTGTTCCGTCAGCGCCAGTTCCTCGGTTTTCAGGGCGTAATAAGTGTCGAGCAACGGCTTGGGCAGCCATTCGTTGAAGGCTGCGCTGTCACGCAGGCAATCCAGCGCCTGGGCCAGCGAGGCGGGCAGGGCGACGATGCCCCGGGCCTTGCGTTGCTCGTCGTTGAGTGAATCGGGAATTTCATCGGTAACCGCGTTCAGCGCCAGACGCTGTTCGATGCCCAGCCGCCCGGCAATCAGCAGCGCAGCCATGGCCAGATGCGGCGAGGCAGTGGCGTCCATGGCGCGGAATTCCAGGTTGAACTGCTGCGCGGCGGACTTGCCGGCCAAGGTCACAGTCGGGCAGATGCGCAGCGCCGCTTCACGGTTCTGCTGCCCCAGGCATGCATACGACGCGCTCCAGTGGTGCGGCTGCAAACGCTGGTAGGACAGCGGCGTCGGCGCGGTGAATGCGCACAGCGCCGGTAGAAAATGCAGGACTCCGGCAGCCCAGTGCTGACCGATGCTCGACAGGCCGTTGCTGGTGCCAGCGTCGTAGAGCATCGGCTGGCCGGCCAGATCGAGCAGGCTGACGTGCAGATGGACACCGTTGCACACCGCTTCGGCGGCGGTCTTCGGCGCAAAACTCAGATCCAGGCCCATTTGCCGGGCGATTTCCCGGGTGATTTCGCGCACGTTGACCGCGCGATCCGCCGCCGCCACGCCAAGAGTCGGTCGACAGGTGATTTCGTATTGATGCTTGCCGTATTCCGGCAGGAACATTTCCGGCTCGACCCCGCCCGCGCGCAGCGCACTGAGCAGCCAGCCGCCGAATTCGGCGCCCTGACGCTGCGCTTCGAGAGAGAACGCCGCGTGTTCAGCCACGCCAGCGTGCAGGTTGAATTCATGTTCGAAGGCGGCGTTGACCTGCAACCCCAACTCATCGTGATAGCGCTCGATTTCATCGCGCAGCAATGTGCGCGGGCAGGCGCCCCAGGCCTGGCCGTCGGTCTCGCGAATGTCGGCGTGAATGAAATCCAGCACCGGCGCATTGGCGTCCGGGCCGCTGCCGACAGTGACGCGGCTGCTCAGATCGGGAATCAGCCGCAGGTCGCCATACGCGCCCCAGGGATTGCTCGAAGCGATGATGTCTTGCGGCGTCAACGCGCTGTTGGCCGGGACCCAGCCGCAACCCGCTGCCTGGTAATGCTCCAGCTCATCGCTGGGAAACGAGCGGCCCCGGGTGATGCCGATCAGATCGGTTGTCACCAGCGTGGTCATCGGTAAAGGCGTCAGGCGCGGGCTCATGGCTGCATCTCCTGCAAACGGCCGAGCACGGTGTCGGTGTCGGTGATCCAGCAGTAACCCTTGATCGCGTTGAGGCAGGCGTGATGGCGTTCAGCTGTGTAAGTGGCGCAGGCGTCCTCCACCAGCGTGACCAGATAGCCACGATCGGCGGCATCGCGCACGGCCATGTCGACGCACTGGTCGGTGACGATGCCGGCGATGATCAGATGCCGGGTTTGCAGATTGCGCAGCACGTAATCGATGTTGGTTGAATTGAACACCCCGGAGGAGGTCTTCGGCAGCACGATTTCGTTTTCGGTCGGGGTCAGTTCAGCGATGACCTGAGCTTGCACGCTGCCCTTGGGCAGGTGCATGTCCGACAGTTTGTGATCCAGCGAGCGGTCGCGACCGTCGGCGGTCAGGCTTTCGATAATCGTGTGCAGCACGTTCTGCTGCGCCTGACGAAAGGCGCCCAGCAGACGCTGTTGGTTGGGCACCACTTGGCTGCGCGTGCGCTGGAGAAAATACTCGGCATCCGCGCCGCTCAGGTGTGGGTCGAATTGCGGTTCGAGCCAGGCGCGCTGCATGTCCACCAGCAGCAAAGCGGTGTGGTCGGTCGCAAACGGCAGGTCCCGAGGCGAGCGGTGGGGAAGGCTGAACATCCTTATTTGTCCTCCAGCAGGTGAGTCGCAAAGTCGTTGCGCAGGGCATCGATGCCTTCCAGGCGATCGGCCGGGTCCGGCACGCGCAAGGTCAGGCAGGCGATCAACGCCTCGACCTGCGCCAGCGCCGGTACCATGGTGTCGAACGGCGATGCCGATTCCACAGGTGCGCTGATGATCAGGTCGGCCAATTCGCGCAGCGGCGAGGCGTAGACATCGGTGAACAACACCACTCGCGCGTTGTTGTTCTTCGCTGCCTGCGCAACGCGCAAAGCTTGAGTCTGGTAGCGCCGGTAGTCGAATACCAGCACCACGTCCTGACGTTGCAGGTCGAACAAGCGGTCAGGCAGCAGCGCGTTGTCTTCCAGGGCGAAGCAGCCGGGACGCAGCAGACGCAAGTGGTTGAGCAGGTAATTGGCGAGCAGAATGCTGAAGCGGCCACCGAAACAGTAGACCTGATGGCGGCTGTCGAGCAGCCATTCCACGAGGATGCGCACATCTTCAGGCTGGGTCAGGGCTTGGGTGTCGATCAGCAAGCGCTGGCTGTCCGCCAGGTAATGCGCCCAGGCATCGTCCTTGTTCTGCTGCGAGCGCGGTTGCAACAAGGTGCGCGGTGAACGCAGGCGATGGTCCATGTCGCTGAGCAGGGCTTCCTGGAATTCGGCATAACCGCCGAAACCGAGCTTTTTCACCAGGCGCACGATGGTCGGATCGCTGACGCCGGCATGTTCGGCCAGTCGCGCCATAGGCCCGAGACCGTTGCGTGGATACTGATCGAGCAGGGCGCGAACAACTTTGCGCTCCGATGGCGTCAGGTCCAGGCCGGGGTCGGTGATCAGGTCTCTGAGAGGGGGCATCCGGGCTCCTGCTGGATGGGGTGTCGAATTCGTTTCACAATCCGTTAAACGAGTATTTATGTAATGGGTGTTACATGTCTAGCTAATTTTTGTACAGGTTTTTCGAGCACCAAAAGTGTGCAAGGTGCCCGTGTAATAAGGGCTACGTCGAAGTAGCGCGCTGTTGTAGTCCTTTGCCGATTGCTGTGTCAGACATTACCTATCCCAAGCTCAGCGACGGGCCGGTGACAACCCTGAACGCTGAGGTTTTACGGCACAATGCGACGCGTATCGGCTGTGTGCCATTGTTTGTTTTATCTTTCGACCGAGAACCTGCTTGTGCCAAGTAGCCGTTTGACACTGATTTGCCATGCGCGAACCGTCGCACAGAAACTAGCGCGTTTTCCTACGGACGAGCCTGTTGAAAATCTGGCTGTTCCGTCCGACGCGTTCAGGGCGCGATTGGCGGTAACACGGCGGCTGGTGTGTGCCCCGGAGTTGAGAACTCAGCAAACGGCGGCATGGTTTGGCGTCGATGCGCAGATTGATCAAGCCCTGCGCGATTGCGATTGGGGACGCTGGCACGGCCAGTCGATCAAGGATCTGCAAGCCAACGAAAACCAGGCTTTGCAAGCCTGGCTGGCCGATCCTGAAGCGGCACCCCATGGCGGCGAATCAGTCAGGCAACTGACGCAGCGGGTCTCAATGTGGCTGGACTCCATCGCCGAAACCCCAAGACATGTAGTGGCAGTCACCCATCCGTTCGTCATGCGCGCGGCGCTGATGCAGGTGCTGCAAGGCGCGGCGTTCCACGCAATCGACATCGAACCGCTGGCGATGATCGACTTGCGCTTCAATGGCATCTGGCGACTACGCTTGCCGGGCATGGCCCTTGACGAGGAATTCTGATGAAACAGCTGCTGGTCATCGGCATTGGCGCCGGCAATCCGGACTACATCACGATGCAGGCGGTGAAAGCGCTGAATCGGGTCGATGTGTTCTTTCTGCTGGATAAAGGCCAGAGCAAGCAGACGCTGATCGACCTGCGCCGGGAGATCTGCGAGCGCTACATCACCGGCCACGCTTATCGCTTTGTCGAAGCCAGCAGTCCGGAGCGCGAGCGCGGCGATGTCGACTACACGGCGAGCGTCGATGCACTGAATCGCGCCAAGCAGCAGACCTTCGAGCGGCTGATCAATGAAGAATTGTCCGACGGCCAGTGCGGCGGATTTCTGATCTGGGGCGATCCGGCGTTATACGACAGCACATTGCGGATTTTTCAGGCACTTCAGGCATCAGGCCGCTGTCAGTTTGAATACGAAGTGATACCGGGGATCACCAGCGTTCAGGCCCTGGCTGCGCAGCACAAAATACCTTTGAACACGATTGGTCGCTCAGTAGAAATCACCACAGGCCGGCGATTGGCGGCGGGGCAGGTGGGTGAAGCGGACAGTCTGGTGGTGATGCTGGATGCCGAGGATTCCTACCAGCGGGTGGCGGATCGGCAGACCGAGATTTTCTGGGGCGCTTATCTGGGCACGTCGGACGAGATTCTGCTCAGCGGTCGGCTGGCGGATGTCGCCGATGAGATAGAACGGGTGCGCAAAGCGGCGCGGGCGGAGCATGGGTGGATTATGGATACCTATCTGTTACGCAAGCCTTGAGTGGTTGGCGCCTGAACAATCGCTTTCGCGAGCAGGCTCGCTCCCACAGGGAAATGCGTTGCAGAATGTGGGAGCGAGCCTGCTCGCGAAGGAGTCAGAACATTCACCACCGATTGTAGACAGGCAAAAAGAAACCCGGTGCAACGCAAATCGCACCGGGTTTTTTGTTGCCAGCCAACAGCGGATGTCGTGGATCCGCCGTCAACCTTGAACTCTTTATCAGCCGCGTTCCAGCGCCAGCGCCACACCCTGACCGCCGCCGATGCACAAGGTCGCCAGACCTTTTTTCGCATCGCGTTTGAGCATTTCGTGCAGCAATGTCACCAGTACCCGGCAACCTGATGCGCCGATCGGGTGGCCGAGGGCGATGGCGCCGCCGTTGACGTTGACCTTGTCCAGATCCCATTGCAGGTCCTTGGCCACGGCCAGCGATTGCGCAGCGAACGCTTCGTTGGCTTCGATCAGGTCGAGCTGGTCGATGTTCCAGCCGGCCTTATCGAGGCAGCGGCGGGTCGCCGATACCGGGCCGATGCCCATGATCGCCGGGTCGACGCCAGCGTTGGCGTAGGCAGCAATCCTGGCCAGAACCGGCAGGCCCAGCGCTTTGGCTTTCTCGGCACTCATCAGAATCACAGCGGCGGCACCGTCGTTCAGCGACGAGGCGTTGCCAGCGGTGACGCTGCCGTCCTTTTTGAACGCCGGACGCAGTTTTGCCAGAGATTCTGCGCTGGTATCGCCGCGTGGCTGCTCGTCGACCTTGAACGCGACAGGATCGCCTTTGCGCTGCGGGATCAGGATCGGCGTGATTTCATCAACGAAGCGCCCGGCCTCGATCGCAGCGGCAGCTTTCTGCTGGGAAGCGGCAGCAAAGGCGTCCTGCTGTTCGCGGCTGATCTCATACTTTTCGACCAGATTCTCGGCAGTGATGCCCATGTGGTAATCGTTGAACGCATCCCACAGGCCATCGCTGATCATGGTGTCGACGATTTGCGCGTGGCCCATGCGCAGACCGGTGCGCGCGCCCGGCATGATGTAGTTGGACAGGCTCATGTTTTCCTGACCGCCGGCGATGATCACCTCGGCGTCGCCGCAACGGATCGCTTGCGCGCCCAGGTGCAGAGCCTTGAGGCCCGAACCGCAAACCTTGTTCAGGGTCATGGCCGGTACGGCATGGGGCAGGCCAGCCTTGATCGCGGCCTGACGTGCCGGGTTCTGGCCGGCGCCAGCGGTGAGCACCTGGCCCATGATCACTTCATCGACCTGCGCACCGTCCAGACCGGTCTGCTCGAGCAATTGGCGGATCACCGCCGCGCCCAGGTCTACTGCGGATACATTGGCCAGGGAGCCCTGAAAACTGCCGATCGCGGTACGCGTGGCGGCAACAATGACGACGTCTTGCATGTGCGAATTCCTCACTGGGCAGCGAACTGCATTTCCGGTACGTGATCCGGGACGATCAGTTTACCAGCGGTTTTGGCGACGATTTCCTCAACACTGACGCCAGGTGCGCGTTCCTTGAGGACAAAAGCGCCATTTTCGATTTCCAGATAGGCGAGGTCGGTCAGCACGCGCTTGATGCAGCCGGCACCGGTCAGCGGCAGGCTGCATTTGGCCAGCAGCTTGGACTCACCGTCCTTGGACGCGTGGGTCATGATGACAATGATGTTGTCGGCGCCGGCCACCAGATCCATCGCGCCGCCCATGCCCTTGACCAGTTTGCCGGGGATCATCCACGAAGCGATGTTGCCTTCAACATCCACTTCAAAGGCACCAAGGACGGTCAGGTCGACATGGCCGCCGCGGATCATCGCGAAGGATTCGGCGGAATTGAAGATCGACGCGCCGATCCGAGCCGTCACCGTTTGTTTACCGGCGTTGATCATGTCGGCATCGATGGTTTCTTCGGTCGGGAACGGGCCCATGCCGAGCAGGCCGTTTTCCGATTGCAGCATGACTTCCATGCCTTCGGGGATGTAGTTGGCGACCAGGGTCGGAATGCCGATGCCGAGGTTCACGTAGTAGCCGTCCTGCATTTCGCGGGCGACGCGCTGAGCCATTTGTTCGCGGGTAAGTGCCATGTTGTTGTTCTCCGTAGGCCTGAATTATTTGCGGACGGTGCGCTGTTCGATGCGTTTTTCGAACGTGCCGCAAATGACCCGGTCGACGTAGATGCCCGGGGTGTGGATCTGCGTCGGGTCGAGTTCGCCGGGCTCGACGATTTCTTCGACTTCGACCACGGTGATCTTGCCGGCGGTCGCGGCCAGCGGGTTGAAATTCTGCGCAGTGTGACGGTAAACGACGTTACCGAAATGGTCGGCCTTCCAGCCTTTGACGATGGCGAAGTCGCCGGTGATGGATTCTTCCATCAGGTATTTGCGGCCCTTGAACTCGCGCACTTCCTTGCCTTCAGCAACCGGGGTGCCAACGCCAGTGGCGGTGAAGAACGCCGGAATGCCGGCGCCGCCCGCGCGCATCTTCTCGGCCAAGGTGCCTTGCGGGGTGAGGATAACTTCGATCTCGCCCTTGAGCAGTTGCTCTTCAAACAACTTGTTCTCGCCGACGTAGGAAGCGATGACTTTGCTGATCTGGCGGTCGGTGAGCAGCACGCCAAGGCCGAAACCATCGACGCCGCAGTTGTTGGAAACGACGGTGAGGTCACGGGTGCCCTTGCGCTTGATCTCGGCGATCAGGTTTTCCGGAATGCCGCACAGGCCAAAGCCGCCGGCGATGACGGTCATGCCGTCTTCCAGCCCGGCCATCGCTTCCTCGTAGGAATACACACGCTTGTCGAAACCTGCCATAGGCACCTCTTTTATTATTTGCGGGCGGCTGGCTAGCCGAATGACTGGAGTGTCTCTCTGCGGAATATATTTGTTAAGTTGATTTTTGCGGTTGATTGATTGATAAATCTCACTAATACGCGTTCGGCGATGATCGTTCCCACGCTCCGCGTGGGAATGCCTCCTGGGACGCTCCGCGTCCAGTGACGCGGAGCGTCACGGGCTGCATTCCCACGCAGGAGCGTGGGAACGATCAGGGCCATCGCATCACGGCTTGCAGCTTGACGCTTGCAGCTTGCAACTGGAGCAAAGCGACATGACCATCAAACAGATCCGTGCCTTTCTCGCCGTGGCCCATAGCCTGAGCTTTGCCGTGGCCTGCGAGCGTCTGCACCTGTCGCAGTCAGCGCTCAGCCTGACCATCAAAGCGCTGGAAGAGGGCCTGGGCGGGCGCCTGTTCAGCCGCAACACGCGTAACGTGGCGTTGACCCCGGAAGGCGAGTCCCTGCTGCCGCTGGCGCGCCGCTTGATCGCCGATTGGGACAACGCCGAAGACGAGATGCGCCAGCGTTTCAGCCTTCAGCGCGGACGTGTGACGCTGGCGGCGATGCCGTCGTTTGCCGGCAATCTGCTGCCGCCGATTCTCAAGAGCTTCCGCGCGCGTTATCCGAACGTCAACGTCACGGTCAACGACGTGATCAACGAGCAAGTGCTGGAAATGGTCCGCGATCGTCAGGTTGAACTCGGTGTGGCGTTCGCGCCGATGCAGAGCACATCGATGACGTTCACGCCGCTGTATGTCGATCGCTTTGTCGCCGTGGTGCCGGCCGATTCAGCGCTGGCCGGTCGCGCCGACATCGATTGGCAGACTTTGCTGCAGGAACCGTTCATCACCCTGCAGCGGCCATCAACGGTGCGGGTGATGCTGGAAGAGCATTTGCAGGCGCGCGGAATGAAGTTGCCGGTGGAATTCGAGAGCCATCAATTGGCGACGGTCGGGCGAATGGTTGCCAGCGGGCTTGGGGTCAGCGCGGTGCCGGCATTGTGCGCGGGGCAGATGCGTGAGCTGGGCGCGCATTGCCTGACCTTGAATGATTCTGTGGAGCGGGCGATTGGCGTGTTGACCGAGCCGGGCAATGAACTGTCGGCGGCGGCGCAGGCGCTGTTCGAGATTCTCAAGGCGGAAGATTTGCAGCGCCAGTTCGATTTCCCCCTCACCCCAGAAGCGCGGAAACAGAGCGCCGAACGCTGATTCAGTGTGGGAGCGAGCCTGCTCGCGAAGAACGATAATGCGGTCTAAGCCTTGGCCACGCGCCACAGATACCAGGCCGCGACCGTCCGATAAGGCTTCCACGCCTGGCCAATCTCGATCATCTGTTTGCGCGTCGGCTGCACCTCCAGTCCCTTCAAGCGCCGATATCCCTCACGTACGCCAAAATCATCCGCCGGCAGGATGTCCATGCGTTCGAGGCTGTAGATCAACAGCATCTCCACGGTCCAGCGGCCGACACCGCGCAAACTGGTCAGGCGTTCGATCAGGGTTTCATCGTCCATCGCCCGTGCAGTCGGGTAATCCGGCACCACGCCGTCCAGCGTCGCCTGGGCGATCCCTTGAATCGTCGCAATCTTGCTCGCTGAAAAGCCACAAGCACGCAGTCGCTCGACCTCGGTAGCCAGAATCTGCTGCGGACGCGGAAACGCCTGGCCGGGAAACAACCCCACTAAACGCCCAAGGATCGCATCGCCGGCCTTGGCGTGCAGTTGCTGATAGGCAATCGCCCGGACCAGCGATTCATAGGGATCGCGCGCCGGATGTGGCTGATGCAGGCACGGGCCGACGGCGCTGACATGGCGCAGCCAATCAGCGTCTATCGCGGCCAGAAAAGCGCTGGCCATCTCATACGTGTCAGCCATGTTGCGGTGATACGGACGTACTCATCGAAATCCCTGTTTGCGCGTTGGATCGCATGGCTCAAAAAGCCAATTGTTGAGTCATTTGCAGCGCGGCGTTTTCCAGCCTGAGCAGGAACGCCTTGCGCGGTTGTCCGCCACCATAACCGGTCAGCGAGCCGTCTGCGCCGATCACTCGGTGGCACGGGACCACGATCGACAGGCGATTGTGCCCGTTGGCCAGGCCGACGGCACGGCTGGCGCCGGGTTTGCCCAGGCCTGCCGCGATGGCGCCGTACGTGCTGGTGTGGCCATAGGGGATTTGCAGCAGCGCCGCCCACACCTCACGGGCAAAAGCGCTGCCGGGCAGGTGCAGCGGCACGCTGAACTGAGTGAGTTTGCCGGCAAAGTAATCCGCCAGTTGCACCTCGATCTGCTGCAAGTGGGCGTTATGCCCCGGTGCAATCGCGTAGCCGTAACGGTTTTGCAGCGCTTCAACTTCACGGGTCAGCGCCGGGCGATCGAGAAATTCCAACAACACCAGCCCACGGCGCTCGGCCATGGCGATCATTGGCCCCAGCGGCGTGGTCAGGCGGGTGAACAGCAACGGTTCACTATTGGCCGCGCGGCCCGGGGTGATGTGGAAGGACTTCTGAAACGCATCGCGAAAACCGCTGAGCGACTCGTAGCCGGAGTCGAACGCCGCGTGATCGATCGACGTGCCTTGCCTGATCCCGCCCAGGGCCATGCCGAGGCGCCGTGTGCGCAGCCAGGCGTGGAAGGTCATGCCAAAATGCTGCTTGAACCAGCGCCGCAGTTTCAGCGGTTCGATGCCCTCGGCGAGCAATTGGGCATCGCTCCAGCGCCGTTCGGGATCGGCGTCCACCGTGTTGAGCAGGCGCTGCACCCAGTCCGGGGCGATGGCCGCTGCGTCCAGCGGTTTGCAGCGCAGGCAGGCGCGGTAACCGGCGCACAGGCATTCGTCGGCGTGGGCGAAGAATTCGACGTTTTCCGGTTTCGGCTTGCGCGCCGTGCAACTGGGGCGGCAAAAGATCCCGGTGGTTTTCACGGCGGTGAAGAACACGCCTTCATAGGCAGTGTCGCGCTCGAGCATGGCGCGAACCATTTCGGCGTGGGGCGGCAGGACAGCGGCTGGTATGTTCATGACGTGAGAGTAAATCCGCTTTGTCGATGGCTCCACCGAAAAATCGACAGTGAATTTTTTCCCTTGTACAGCACAATGGGCGGGTCGCCGCTTTCGAGGAAGCCAAACCATGCATCCGTTTTCCATTCAGCGCATCGATCACATCGTTCTGCGCGTCGCCGACCTGCAACGCAGCATCGATTTCTACGCCAGGGTGTTCGGCGCCGAAGTGGTCAGGCACAACCAGCCGCTAGGGCTGGTGCATTTGCGCGCCGGCACGTCGATGATCGATCTGGTCGACTTGCACGGCGAACTCGGGCGCAAGGGCGGTGGCGCGGCGCAGGCGCAGCGACGTAATGTCGACCACTTCTGCCTGCGCATCGAACGGTTCGATGAAGCCGCGCTCATCGCTCACCTGCAATCGTTCGGTCTGACCGTGGAGAAAGCCGCCAGGCGTTTCGGCGCCGAGGGTTACGGCTTGTCGCTTTACTGTTTTGACCCGGACGGCAATCAGGTCGAACTCAAAGGCCCGTCCGAGAGCGTTCAGCCAGCGGTTTCCTGAAGCAGCTGCTCGGCCACTTGCCCGAGGGCCGAACGGCCGTTTTGCGCTTGTTCAGACGCCAGATTGAACAGCGCCAGTTGCCGATCGGCGCTGGTGCCGCTGTCGATGATCGCCCGGGCACGCTCGAACAACTGCGCCGCGCCCAGTATCTGCGCCGTCTCGGCAAAGCGCTGCTCGGCCAGCCCCAGCCACTGCGCGAGCGAACAGTCGCCGTCGATGCCTTCGACCAAAAAGCGCGCATGAATCCCCTGATGTTTGGCGCGCCAGCGATTTTCCTCCAGCATCGAACGCGCGGTCTGGTCGTACAGCAAACCGGGCCGCCGCTGCGCACTGGCATGAGCCACCAATACGCGGAAAAACGCCGCAAGGGTCAGCGCATCATCGACCCGAGGGCAAGCGTCGGTCATGCGCAGTTCCAGGGTCGGAAAACGCGCCGCCGGGCGCATGCCCCACCAGCACTCGCCGGGCTGGCTGATCGCGCCGATGCGCATGAGAAACGCCAAGTGTTCGTCGTAATGGCGCTGATCGGCAAACAGCGGCGGGATGCCCATGCGTGGCCACTCGTCACACGCGGTCTGCCGATAGCTCATGAAGCCGCTGGCGGCGCCATCCCAGATCGGCGACGAACAGCTCAGCGCCAACAGCAGCGGCGTCCAGGGCAGCACTTCGTTCATCACGGCGATGCGATCCAGCGGCTCTGCCACCTCGACGTGCACATGCAGGCCCGACAACACGCTGCGGCGGGCGACATGGCCGTAGCGTTCGAACAGATACCGGAAGTGTTCCTCGTCGGTCGGAACCTGCTCGCGCCAGTCGGCCAGCGGATGACTGCCGGCGCTGAGCATGCCCAGAGCAAATGGCTCCAGGGCCGTGCGCAAGGCCTGACGGCTGCCACGCAGAAAATCACTGGCGTGTTCGAAATCGCTGAATACCGGCGAAGCCACCTCGATCTGGCCCTGAAACATCTCTGTGGCAAACCACACACCCAGCGCCGCCCGGCAAGCCTCGATGGCCTGTGGCGGCGGACTGCCGACCATGCGCAGGCTCTGCAGGTCAGTGAGAAAGTACTCTTCCTCAATGCCGAATCGCGGGTGGCTCATGACGGTGCTCGAGCAAGTGTTTCTCTTGAGAACCGTGCGCCGTTGCGGTGGTTCACGCCAGGCGACCAGTGCCCCGCGAATGCACCGTTGGTCTTGTCCATTGCACTTGAGCGGCCGAGGCGTTTCCAAACAAGTCCGATCAACGTGTTCTGGAGGCAGACATGAGCAACCCATCCAGCAACGACAAAGCGCTTAACCAAACCGTCAATCCCAACGACGACGGCTTCGCCATCGGCACGGCCGGGCGTGATGAAGACCCTAACGCCACCACCGACTGGGATGTGAGCCGTGACAACGAAGATGTCATGACGCCGGACGATACTCGCGGTCTGCCCGGTTATCCCAAGGCCGAAAAAAACAACCCATCGAAACCCGTTGCCGACAGCAGCGTACCGGCCAACGGCGATCCATCGGTGCAGAACGACGGCGCTGATTGAGGTGGTCAGCAGTGGCGGGATAGTGGCGTCGGTCGAACTTTTCTGATCCGGCGCCACTCTGAACCTGTCATAGGGTCGCAGTTCGACAGAAAAAACGCTTCGGCAGGCAGAAAAAGCTGCGTGGCGTGATAAATTCCCCCCACGTCGAGCCCACCCAGAATGGCCCCTGCCGGGTCCCACCAAGAGCGATCTACATGCAAGCAAAGGCCCGTGAGGTTTATGTGCCACCGGTGCTGCAAGATCTGCGGGCCGGCACAGCCGAACTGCACATCGCACTGGAAAAACGCCTTCCTTTTTTCTCCGATACCCTCGATACCCCCGCTTTCGAGCGCTTGATGCAGGCCTATTACGGGTTCTATCAGCCACTCGAACAGGCTTTGCTCGCCAGTGGCGCGGTCCCGGACGATTTCAATCTGCTGCCTCGTCTGAAGGCTGACACCCTGCGCGCCGACCTGCGCGCACTGGGGGCAACCGCTGATGATTTGCCGCTGTGTGAAGATCTGCCAGTCATTGACTCCAGCGCCGCCAGTCTCGGCGTTTTGTACGTGCTCGAAGGCGCGACTCTCGGCGGGCAGATCCTGCGTCGGGAGATCGCCGCGCGGCTGAATCTGGACGCCGACAATGGCGCTGCCTTCCTCGATGTTTACGGCGCGGCCACCGGGCGGCGCTGGCGCGAGTTCATCGAATACCTGAGCAACCGGCCCATGGCGGCCAGCGAACGCGCGGCCGTGGTCAGCGCAGCACAAACCACATTCAGCTGTTTCGAGCATTGGCTCGAGCGCCAGGAGGTACTGGCATGAACCCGCAAGACCCACAAGCCTTTGAAGAACTGCTGGCCAACTGTGCCGACGAGCCGATCCGCTTTCCTGGCGCGATCCAGCCCCATGGCCTGCTGCTGACCCTGACCGAGCCTGCGCTGCAGATCATTCAGGTCAGCGCCAACGTCGCAACCCTGCTGGCCCGCGCGCCCGAATCCTTGATCGGCCAGCCGCTGCACAGCCTGATCGGCGCCGAACATACCGCGCACGTGCTCGAAGCCTTGCAGCAGGCAGCGTTTTCCGAGGCGGCGCCGCTGCGATTCGAGCTCAACGGCACTGAATTCGAAGGTTTGCTGCACCGCCATCAGGGCGTGCTGATTCTCGAGCTGGAAATTCATGTGAAGAATTTCCAGCCGCGCAACGTCGCCGGGGTCAGCACTCACTTGGGTCGCATGCTCCAGCGCCTGCAAGCGGCGACCACGCTGCAGGCCCTGTACGACATCAGCGTCAAGGAAATCCAGGCGATGACCGGTTACGACCGGGTGCTGATCTATCGTTTCGAGGAAGAGGGCCACGGTCAGGTCATCGCCGAAGCGTCCGATCCGTCGATGGAAGTGTTCAACGGCCTGTTCTTCCCGGCTTCGGACATTCCCGAGCAGGCGCGCGAGCTGTACCGCACCAATTGGCTGCGGATCATCCCCAACGCCGATTATCAGCCGGTGCCACTGGTGCCGAAGCTGCGCCCGGACACGCAGACGCCGCTGGACCTCAGTTTCGCCACGCTGCGCAGCGTCTCGCCGATTCACTGCCAGTACATGAAGAACATGGGCGTGCTGTCGTCGATGAGCATTTCCCTGCTCAAGGGCGACAAGCTCTGGGGCCTGATCAGCTGCGGCAATCGCCAGCCGCTGCACGTGCCGCATGAATTGCGCATGGCTTGCCAGACCATCGGCCAGGTTCTGTCGCTGCAGATCAGTGCCATGGAAACCCTTGAACTGACCCGCCAGCGTGAAGAGAAGGTCGAAGCGCTGGCGCGGCTCAATCAGGCGATGGTCGATTCGCCGCAAAACGTTTTCGACGGCCTTGCCCAGCAGCCAGCAACGCTGATGGCACTGGTCAATGCCGGCGGCATCGCGATCATCGAAGACAAGCAATTGCACCGTTACGGCAACTGCCCTGAACCGGAAGAAATTCGCGCGCTGCACAAATGGTTGCAGGCGCGCGGCGAGCCGGTGTTTGCCAGCCATCACCTGTCCAGCGTTTACCCGCCGGCGGCGCAGTATCAGTCTGTAGCCAGTGGTGTACTCGCCATGAGCCTGCCGAAACCGGTGGACAACGGCGTGCTGTGGTTCCGTCCGGAAGTGAAGGAAAACATCAACTGGAGCGGCGACCCGCGCAAGCCGCTGGATCTGGAAAACTCCGACGCCGGGATGCGCCTGCGTCCGCGTACCTCGTTCGAGATCTGGAAGGTCGAGATGGCCGGGATCTCCACCAAGTGGAGCCACGGTGACCGGTTCGCCGCCAATGACCTGCGCCGTTCGGCGCTGGAAAACGATCTGGCCCGTCAGGTACGTCGCGAGCAGGCGGCTGTGCAGGCGCGCGATGATCTGGTGGCGGTGGTTTCCCACGACCTGCGCAACCCGATGACGGTGATTTCGATGCTCTGCGGCATGATGCAGAAAGCCTTCAGCTCGGAAGGCGCGCACACTTCGCGGCGTATCTCCACTGCAATCGACACCATGCAGCAGGCCACGGCGCGGATGAACACGCTGCTGGAAGACCTGCTCGATACCTCGAAAATCGACGCCGGACGTTACTCCATCACCCCGCAGGCGCTGGTGGTCGGGCACATCTTTGAAGAGGCCCAAGCGTTGCTGTCGCCTCTGGCCCATGACAAGGACATCAGCATTTCCTTCCAGGCCGATCCTGACCTGCGCATCCACGCCGACCCGGAGCGGCTGTTTCAGGTGTTGTCGAACCTGGTCGGCAACGCCATCAAATTCACCCCGCGCATGGGCACCGTCGGCGTGCACGCCAAATCGGTGGGCGACGAGATCGTGTTTATCGTGCGTGACAGTGGCGAAGGCATTCCCAAGGAGCACTTGCCGCATGTGTTTGATCGTTATTGGACGATGAAGGAAGGCAACCCGACCGGAACGGGCCTGGGTTTGTACATCACCCAAGGCATCGTCGAAGCCCACGGCGGACAGATCGTCGCCGAGAGCGAGCCGGGGCAGGGCAGCGAATTCCGCTTCACCGTGCCGCGCCTGGCCTGAGTGCCCCTTGTAGGTTTCGATCGTTCCCACGCTCTGAATGGGACGCAGAGCGTCCCGGGCTGCATTCCCACGCAGAGCGTGGGAACGATCAGATTCGCAGCCTCAGGGTCATTTTCTTCAATACCGCAAATCCCCCGCTCGCTACCGTAGCCACCTCGTTCCTCGTTTGAAGCAGGTGTGCAATGAGTCTGATTCTTTCCATGGCGGCGTTTGCCCTCGCCGCATCCATCACCCCCGGGCCGGTCAATATCGTCGCCTTGAGTTCAGGCGCGCAGTACGGTTTCCGCGCCAGCCAACGGCATGTCGCCGGGGCGACGCTGGGTTTTGTGCTGTTGCTGGTGCTGATGGGCCTGGGCCTGCATGAGGTCTTGCAGTTGTGGCCATTCATGACCCGCGTGGTGCAATGGGCCGGGGTGGCGTTTCTGTTGTTCATGGCCTGGAAACTGGCCAGCGATGACGGCCAGTTGAACACCAGCGAATCCGGCCGCGCACCGTCGATGCTCTATGGCGCGGTGATGCAATGGCTCAACCCCAAGGCCTGGCTGGCATGCGTGGCCGGCATGGGCGCATTTGTCGCCGACGGCGAGGCGCGGCTGGTCTGGCAATTTGCGGCGGTGTATCTGGTGATCTGCTATGTGTCGGTGGGCTGCTGGGCGTATGCCGGGACGTTTTTGCGCGGGTATCTGGGCAATGCGGCGGGGATGCGCTGGTTCAATCGGTTGATGGCGTTGTTGCTGGCGGTGAGTGCGGGTTATCTGCTGATCACCTGATTTGCTGTAGGAGCTGACGAGTGCAGGGGTTTGCATGTACGGGAGATAAAAGTCAGCCGCGATACTGCCCCGGCGTTGCCGCCAGATGTTGTTTGAACGCTCGCTGAAAATGCGCCTGATCGGCAAACCCGGCCTGGAGCGCGACATCGGCAATCAACTGGCCGCTGCGCAAGCGCTCGCGGGCGAACTGGATGCGCTGGTTGACCAGGAAGGCATGGGGCGTCATACCGAAACGCTGCCTGAACGCACGAATCAGGTATGACGGCGATAGCTGCGCCGCCGCGCAAATTGCCTCGAGGCTCAGCACTTCGGTGCAATGTCCACGGATGAAATCAGCGGCGCGCTCCAGCTTGAAATTCGGCTCTGCAACGGGCTCGTCCGCCGGATTAAGGCGCCCCTGCAAATCACTGAAAAACTCAACCGCCGCGCTGTGTTTCGCCAGCGCCTCCATTTGGTCGTCGAGCAGAACCTCGTACAACCCCATCAACTTGCCAAACAGTTCGGCGTCAGTCAGATGCGTGTCGCTAAACCGGCGGAATTCCAGCTCCCCGGCAAACCCCAACTGATGTTGCAAATCCGTCAGCCACGGCGTTTCGACATACAACATCACGTACGACCAAGGCTGATCATCGATCGGATTGCAGGCGTGCACATCGCCGGGATTCATCAGCACCACGGTGCCGGCCGCCACCTCATACTGCGCCTGCTCATGCACATAGGTGCTGCGCCCGGCGGTGATCGCGCCGATGGAAAAATGCGCATGGGAATGCCGCGCATAACAGACTTCACGCCCATCCGCGATCGCCCGCGCTTCGATGAAGGGCGGGGCGTCGTCGCGCCAGAAGCGCGGGGCTTTCTCGGGGTTTTTCGCTGTGGGGTGTTTCATCGTGATCGTCCCGGCAGGTCAGCGTCTGAGTGTATTAGCTCTGGCCGGCGAATGCCCGTTGCAGTGCGGCAACATTGAGTTCTTTCATCTGAAACATCGTCTGCATTGCAGCGCCGACTGTTATAGGCTCTGGGGGCGTGACACCACGAGCGCGATGGAGCTGAACCATGACTGCATTTACCGGCGGATGCCTGTGCGGCGATGTGCGTTTTCAAGCCTCTGGCGAGCCTTACCGGGTCGGACTGTGCCATTGCCTGGACTGTCGCAAGATCCACGGTGCGCTGTTTCATGCCTCGGCGATTTTTCCTGAGGACGCGGTGACCATCAGCGGTGAAACCCATGAGTATCAAGGGCGGCACTTTTGCCCGCGCTGTGGTTCGTCGGTGTTCAATCGCAGTGGTGATGAGGTCGAGGTGAACCTCGGCGCGCTGGATGCGCCGGATCAGTTGAAGCCGACCTATGAGAGCTGGATTGTGCGGCGTGAATCGTGGCTGCCGGATTTTCCGCTGGCCAGGCATTACCGTGGTGATCGTGAAGGCAAAGGGCGGGCAGAGGGGTAGGGGATTGATTCAACTTTCAGCACGCCTGCGATTTTTGTGGGGGCGAGTCTGCTCGCGATAGCTATCTCAAAGATACGAATGAATAGCGGATCTACCTTGACCCCTGTGGGAGCTGGCTTGCCAGTGATGGCGGCCTTCCAGCCGACCAGTCTCTGGCGGATATATACCCAATACCAACTGTGGGAGCGAGCCTGCTCGCGAAGGCGTTGGGTCAGTCAATACGTAAGTGGCTGAACGAACGCTTTCGCGAGCAGGCTCGCTC
>NZ_JASCPT010000052.1:0-38096 GCF_029959775.1 Pseudomonas sp. PS01270
CGCTACCTAATGCGCTACAACAACACCAGACTCCATAGCTACAACAACTACCGGTCACCGGTCGCCATGGAGAAAATGGCGGCCTGAAAAACCCTAACTGGTGTCCAATATTACTTGACCAGTTCAGCTTGCCAGCGATTGGGCCAGTTCAGGCACCACAAATCTCAGGTTTGACCGGGCACATTCGGCCAAAGATCCGCCACCAGAAACAACCGCTCCGCCTCTTCCCATTCGCCCTGGGCATTCTCGGTCAGGCGTACCATCAACTGCGCCGGGGCCAGTGCTGGCAGGTCTTCCAGCCACAAACGCAGGTGCTCATCTGTCCAGACCTGATCCGCCGAGTAATGCGCCGGCGCCAGCCAGGCGTGGCGGGGCAGGGGTTGCCAGCGGCCCGGCGGGCGCTGCGCGACAAACGCCGGCCAGTCCTTCTGATGCAGCCAACTGCCACGCAGATGTTGCGGATGCGCGCCGTGCGGTGAGTCGGCCTGCCCGGGCCACGGATACAGCAGATAACCGCCCAGCCACAGCTGCGCGCTGAAGGTTTCGATATCCAGCGCCGCGAGCACTTCGCGGCTTTCCGGGCGCGCCGAGATCGGCAATTGATGCTCGGCCAGATGTGCCAGCTTACGATCCAGCCGGTCATGACAACCCGGCCCCAGCCACTGCGCGGGTTCGCGGCCATCGCCATCCTGCGGGCCAAGGTAGAGCTTGATCGCCAGTTCCAGATGATGCACGCCGTCGCGGTCACGCAGCAGCATGTCCAGCTCGCCGAGGGTGTGCCCGGCGCGGCGGATTGGCAGGTTGGCGGCGATCAATTCTATGCCCGGCGCATGCGAGACGGCGAACTGCCACAGGCGCTCGTAATACAGGCCCAGACGCCGGGTGCGCGCCTGCGCCAGCCATTGCAGCAGGCCGTAACTGTCGTGGTCGAGCTGGCGCAGCCAGTGTTCCAGGCGCTGTGGGTCTTGTACCCAGTCGCTGCCGGCGAGCGGATGGCGCTGCGGCCATGGCGTGGCGGCGAGCATCGGCGGCGCGAGGATCACCCACGCCAGGTCCCGCACTTCGGGATGGCGTAATCGATGGGGCAATTGCAACAAGTCGGGAAACAGGATCATCTTGCGAGCATAGCCTTAATCCTGAGCGCACCCTTGAGGCTGAAAGGATTTTGTCTATCTGGCGCTTTCGCCCATAATCGGGTTTTCGCGTTTTCGATTGTCCGCAGAGGTCCCATGGAGCAATTTCGTAATATCGGCATCATCGGTCGCCTGGGCAGTTCCCAGGTGCTGGATACCGTCCGCCGACTGAAACGCTTTCTGCTCGACCGTCACCTGCATGTGATCCTCGAAGACACCATCGCTGAAGTCCTGCCCGGCCATGGCCTGCAAACCTCGTCGCGCAAGATGCTCGGCGAAGTTTGTGACATGGTCATCGTCGTCGGCGGTGACGGCAGCCTGCTCGGCGCTGCGCGGGCGCTGGCCAAACACAATATTCCGGTGCTGGGCATCAACCGCGGGAGCCTCGGCTTCCTCACCGATATTCGTCCGGACGAGCTGGAAATCAAGGTCGCCGAAGTGCTCGACGGCCACTATCTGGTAGAAAACCGTTTCCTGCTGCAAGCCGAAGTGCGTCGCCATGGCGAGGCCATTGGCCAGGGCGATGCGCTAAACGACGTGGTGCTGCACCCGGGCAAATCGACGCGGATGATCGAATTCGAGCTGTACATCGACGGCCAGTTCGTCTGCAGCCAGAAGGCCGACGGCCTGATCGTCGCCACGCCCACCGGCTCCACTGCCTACGCCTTGTCTGCCGGCGGGCCGATCATGCATCCCAAGCTCGACGCTATTGTGATTGTGCCGATGTACCCCCATACCTTGTCGGGACGGCCGATCGTGGTCGATGGCAACAGTGAGCTGAAAATCGTCGTGTCCAAAGATATGCAGATCTACCCGCAGGTGTCCTGCGACGGGCAGAACCACTTCACATGTGCACCGGGCGACACCATTACCGTGAGCAAGAAAGCGCAGAAGCTGCGCCTGATTCATCCGCTCGATCACAATTACTACGAGGTGTGCCGCACCAAGCTTGGCTGGGGCAGCAAGCTGGGGGGCGGAGGCGACTGATGCTCGATCCCGCGCGCAGTTACGACCTGATCGGTGACGTGCACGGATGCGCCATGACTCTCGAACACTTGCTGGACCGTCTCGGTTATCACAAGCAGGGCGGGGTCTGGCGCCATCCGTCACGCATGGCGGTGTTCGTCGGCGACATCATCGACCGTGGCCCGCGTATTCGCGAGGCATTGCACATCGTCCACGACATGGTCGAGGCGGGGCAGGCGCTGTGCATCATGGGCAACCACGAATTCAATGCGCTCGGCTGGGTCACCCCGGCGCCACCGGGCAGCGGCAAGCAGTTCGTGCGCGAACACACCAAGCGCCACGCGCGGCTGTTGCAGGAAACCCTGACTCAATTCGAAAACCATCCGGGTGACTGGCATGATTTTCAGCAGTGGTTCTACGAGCTGCCGCTCTTCGTCGATGCCGGGCGCTTCCGCGTCGTCCATGCGTGCTGGGACGCCGGTCTGATCGAGCCGCTGCGGGCGTTGTTCCCCAATGGCTGCGTCGATGAGCATTTCCTCCAGGCCTCGGCGGTGCCCGGCAGCTTCGCCTGCACCGTGTTCGATCGCCTGCTGCGCGGCACCGACATGCGCCTGCCCGGTGGCCTGACCATGACCAGTGGCGACGGTCTGGTGCGTTCGTTCTTCCGCACCAAGTTCTGGGAAGACGACCCGAAAACCTACGGCGACATCGTCTTCCAGCCCGATGCACTGCCGGAACCTGTCGCGCAGACGCCGCTGACGTCAACCGAAAAGAATTCCCTGCTGCGCTATGGCGTCGACGAGCCGTTGCTGTTCGTCGGCCACTACTGGCGCAGCGGCAAACCGGCGCCGATCCGGCCGAACCTCGCGTGCCTGGATTACAGTGCGGTGCTCTACGGCAAACTGGTGGCCTATCGTCTGGACCAGGAAACGCGCCTGGATCCGCAAAAATTCGTTTGGGTCGATGTCGAGCGGCCGGAGGTCCTGCAATGAGTGCGGTAGCGGTATTGCGCCTGCCGTTGGCGGTGGATTTGAGCGGTTTTGTCAAACTGCTGCAACGCATGCAGGTCCCGCATCGGGTCAGCGAAGAGGCGGGCGAGCAGGTGTTGTGGGCGCCGGAGGAAATCAGCGAGGACGTGCGTTCGTTGTACGAGCGCTTCCCGGCCGGCGACCCGGGTCAGCAACTGGACATTCCCGCGGGCCAGACCTTCAAGCGCCCGAGCTTCGCCGAACAGCTGAAACACGCCAAAGCCACCGGATTGATTCTGCTGTTGAGCCTGATCGTCGGTGGTCTGACCTTCCTCGGCGAAAACCTGGAAACGCTGCGCTGGCTGACCTTCCTCGATTTCCGCGTGATCGGCGAGTACATCCACTTCACGCCCCTGGCCGACAGTCTGGCGGCGGGGCAGTGGTGGCGGCTGGTCACGCCGATGCTGATCCACTTCGGCATCCTCCATCTGGCCATGAACGGCATGTGGTATTGGGAGCTGGGGCGGCGCATCGAATCGCGCCAGGGCAGCATTAATTTGCTCGGTTTGACGCTGTTGTTCAGTCTGGTGTCCAACTACGCGCAGTTCGTCTGGAGCGGGCCGAGCCTGTTTGGTGGGCTGTCCGGCGTGCTTTACGGCTTGCTCGGGCATTGCTGGATTTTCCAGATGCTGGCGCCGAACCCGGCCTATCGTCTGCCGCGCGGCGTGCTGGTGATGATGCTGGTCTGGCTGGTGGTGTGCATGTCCGGGCTGATCTCGCTGATCGGTTTCGGCCAGATCGCCAACGCCGCGCACCTGAGCGGGTTACTCATCGGATGCTTCACCGGTTTGTTGGGCGGTTTGTATAACCGCCGTAAACTGGCCGTCTAACATTTTTTGTTTCAGAAAAGAGCGCGGAGACCCTGATGTCCTCTTTCAACGACATGATCAGCAATATCACCCCGGACATCTACGAAAGCCTGAAACTGGCCGTGGAAATCGGTAAATGGTCCGACGGCAACAAACTCACTGCCGAACAGCGCGAGCTGTCGTTGCAGGCGATGATTGCTTGGGAAATCCAGAACCTGCCGGAAGACCAGCGCACTGGCTACATGGGCCCGCAAGAGTGTGCGTCGAAGTCGATCGAAGTGCCGAACATCCTGTTCAAGTCGGATGCCATCCATTGATCGAGATTGGCCGCGGTGCAATCAGCAAAATGTCGGCGCGCCTGGACGGGGCGAACGTGCAATACGCGTTTCGTCTGGATGACGTCGAGGTGCCGGTCAATCCGTTGATCGGCAGTACGCTGCGTCTGGAATTCCTGGGGGCGATCCACTGCACCCATTGCGGGCGCAAGACCAAAACCAGTTTCAGTCAGGGTTATTGCTACCCGTGCATGACCAAACTGGCGCAGTGCGACCTGTGCATCATGAGCCCGGAGCGCTGCCACTTCGACGCCGGCACCTGCCGCGATCCGGTGTGGGGCCAGCAGTTCTGCATGACCGATCATGTGGTTTACCTGGCCAATTCGTCAGGTATCAAGGTTGGCATCACCCGTGCTACGCAGTTGCCGACCCGTTGGCTCGACCAGGGTGCGAGTCAAGCCTTGCCAATCATGCGTGTATCGACACGCCAGCAATCGGGGTTTGTCGAGGACCTGTTCCGCAGCCAGGTGGCGGACAAGACCAACTGGCGCGCCTTGCTCAAGGGCGATGCCGCGGCGGTGGATCTGGCGCAGGTGCGCGATCAGTTGTTCGAAAGCTGCGCCGAAGGCCTGCAAGGGTTGCAGGAGCGATTCGGCCTACAGGCGATTCAGACGATTGCCGATGTCGAACCGCTGGAAATCCGCTATCCCGTCGAGCAATACCCGGCGAAAATCGTCAGCTTCAACCTGGACAAGAACCCGATTGCCGAAGGCACGCTGCTGGGGATCAAGGGTCAGTACCTGATCTTCGACACCGGCGTGATCAACATTCGTAAATACACGGCGTACCAGCTCGCCGTGCATCAATAAGGATTCCAGCATGCGCACCGAACAACCGAAGATGATCTATCTCAAGGACTATCAGGCGCCCGAGTACCTGATTGACGAAACGCACCTGACCTTCGAGTTGTTCGAGGACCACAGCCTGGTTCACGCGCAACTGGTGATGCGCCGCAACCCGGAGCGCGGCGCCGACCTGCCGCCGCTGGTGCTCGACGGCCAGCAACTCGAGCTGCTCTCGGTAACGCTGGCGGATCAGGAGCTGAGCGCCGCTGACTATCAAGTCTCCGACAGCCACCTGACCCTGCAACCGACCAGTGAAACCTTCACTCTCGACACCAGCGTGCGCATCCATCCGGAAACCAATACCGCGCTGGAAGGCCTGTACAAGTCCGGCACGATGTTCTGCACCCAGTGCGAGGCCGAAGGCTTCCGCAAGATCACCTATTACCTCGACCGCCCGGACGTGATGAGCAAGTTCACCACCACCGTCGTGGCCGAACAGCACAGCTACCCGGTGTTGCTCTCCAACGGTAACCCGATCGCTTCCGGCCCCGGCGAAGACGGCCGCCACTGGGCGACCTGGGAAGATCCGTTCAAGAAACCGGCGTATCTGTTTGCGCTGGTCGCCGGTGATCTGTGGTGCGTCGAAGACACCTTCACCACCATGAGCCAGCGCAACGTCGCGCTGCGCATTTACGTCGAGCCGGAAAACATCGACAAGTGCCAGCACGCGATGAACAGCCTGAAGAAATCCATGCGCTGGGACGAAGAGGTCTACGGTCGCGAGTACGATCTGGACATCTTCATGATCGTCGCGGTCAACGATTTCAACATGGGCGCGATGGAGAACAAGGGCCTCAACATCTTCAACTCCAGCGCCGTGCTGGCCCGCGCCGAAACCGCCACCGACGCCGCGCACCAGCGGGTCGAGGCGATCGTCGCCCATGAATACTTCCACAACTGGTCGGGCAACCGCGTGACCTGCCGCGACTGGTTCCAGCTGTCGCTCAAGGAAGGTTTCACGGTGTTCCGCGATGCCGGTTTCTCCTCGGACATGAACTCGGCGACGGTAAAGCGCATTCAGGACGTGGCGTACCTGCGTACCCACCAGTTCGCCGAAGATGCCGGGCCGATGGCCCACGCCGTGCGCCCGGATAGCTTCATCGAGATTTCCAACTTCTACACTCTGACCGTGTACGAAAAAGGCTCGGAAGTGGTCGGCATGATCCACACCCTGCTCGGTGCCGAAGGCTTCCGTAAGGGCAGCGATCTGTATTTCGAACGCCACGACGGTCAGGCCGTGACCTGCGACGACTTCGTCAAGGCCATGGAAGATGCCAATGGCGTTGATCTCAGCCAGTTCAAACGCTGGTACAGCCAGGCCGGCACACCGCGTCTGGCCGTCAGCGAGTCCTACGACGCAGCGGCGAAAACCTACAGCCTGACCTTCCGCCAGAGCTGCCCGCCGACCCCGGACAAGGTGGAAAAACTGCCGTTCGTGATCCCGGTCGAGCTCGGCCTGCTCGACAGCCAGGGCAATGAAATCGCTCTGCGTCTGGCTGGCGAAGCCTCGGCACAAGGCACCACTCGGGTGATCTCGGTGACCGAAGCCGAGCAGACCTTCACTTTCGTCGACATCAACGCACAGCCGTTGCCGTCGCTGCTGCGCGGCTTCTCGGCGCCAGTGAAATTGAGCTTCCCGTACAACCGCGACCAACTGATGTTCCTGATGCAGCACGACAGCGACGGCTTCAATCGCTGGGATGCCGGTCAGCAACTTTCGGTGCAAGTGCTTCAAGAGTTGATCGGCCAGCATCAGAAAGGTGAGAGCCTGAAGCTCGATCCGCGTTTGGTATCGGCGCTGCGCACGGTGCTGTCCGACGAGTCGCTGGATCAGGCGATGGTTGCCGAAATGCTCTCGCTGCCGGGTGAGGCCTATCTCACCGAGATCAGCGAAGTGGCTGACGTCGAGGCGATTCATGTCGCGCGCGAATTTGCTCGCAAGCAACTCGCCGAAGGCTTGTTCGAAGCGCTGTGGCTGCGTTATCAGGCCAACCGCGACCTCTCGAAGAAGACTCCATACGTGGCCGAGGCCGAGCACTTCGCCCGTCGCGCATTGCAGAATATCGCCCTGTCGTACTTGATGCTCAGCGGCAAGCCGGAAGTGCTGGCGGCGGCGCTGGAGCAATTCGAGACCGCCGACAACATGACCGAGCGCCTGACTGCGCTGGCGGTGCTGGTCAATTCGCCGTTCGAAGAGCAGAAGGCTTTGGCTTTGGCCAGCTTCGCCGAGCACTTCAAGGACAATCCGCTGGTCATGGATCAGTGGTTCAGCGTGCAGGCCGGCAGCACCTTGCCGGGCGGTTTGGAGCGGGTGAAGGCGTTGATGCAGCACCCGGCGTTCAACATCAAGAACCCGAACAAGGTGCGGGCATTGATCGGCGCGTTCGCCGGGCAGAACCTGATCAACTTCCACGCGGCGGACGGTTCCGGTTATCGCTTCCTTGCCGATCTGGTGATCGAACTGAACGGCTTCAACCCGCAGATCGCCTCGCGCCAACTGGCCCCGCTGACCCGCTGGCGCAAATACGACAGCGCGCGCCAGGCACTGATGAAGGCCGAGCTGGAGCGGATTCTGGCGTCCGGGTCGCTGTCCAGCGATGTGTATGAAGTGGTGAGCAAAAGCCTGGCGTAACCCGATCCGGTAGGAACCGTCGAGTTGATCGTTCCCATGCTCTGCGTGGGGACGATCAACAAAAAATGCCGCTCAACGAGCGGCATTTTTATTGGTACAACAAACAGCTATTTACGCAGATCAAACCGATCCAGATTCATCACCTTCGTCCATGCCTTGACGAAATCGTTGACGAACTGCGCCTTCGCGTCGGAACTGGCGTACACCTCGGCCAACGCGCGCAATTGCGCATTCGAGCCGAACACCAGATCCACTCGAGTCGCCGTCCACTTTGGCGCCCCGGTCTTGCGGTCACGGCCTTCAAACTCATCGGCATCCCGTGACGTTGGGGTCCACTCAACTCCCATGTCCAGCAGGTGGGTGAAAAAGTCATTGCTCAGCGTTTCGGTTTTGTCGGTGAACACGCCATGCCGCGTCTGGCCGACATTGGTGTTCAATACCCGCAAACCACCCAGCAGCACGGTCATTTCCGGTGCCGTGAGCGTCAGCAACTGCGCCTTGTCGATCAGCAGGGTTTCCGCCGCAACCGTGTATTTGCCTTTGCTGTAATTGCGGAAGCCATCGGCAATCGGTTCGAGGAAGCCGAACGATTCGACATCGGTCTGCTCCTGCGAAGCATCGACGCGGCCAGGTGAAAACGGCACCGACACGGAATGCCCGGCGTTCTGCGCGGCTTTTTCCACCCCGGCATTACCGGCCAGGACGATCAGGTCCGCCAGTGAGATTTTCTTGCCATCGGCGGCGCCGTTGTTGAACTCGCTCTGAATGCCTTCCAGTGTGCTCAGCACCTTGTCCAATTGCTCGGGCTGGTTGGCCTGCCAGAACTTCTGCGGGGCCAGACGCAAGCGTCCGCCGTTGGCGCCACCGCGTTTGTCCGAGCCGCGGAACGTCGACGCCGCCGCCCACGCGGTCGAGACCAGTTGCGACACTGACAACCCTGAAGCCAGCACCTTGTTTTTCAGCGCCGTGGCGTCGCTGTCATCGATCAGCGGGTGCGTCACGTCGGGCAGCGGGTCTTGCCAGAGCAATTCCTCTTGTGGCATTTCCGGGCCGAGGTAGCGGGAGAGCGGACCCATGTCGCGATGGATCAGCTTGTACCAGGCGCGGGCGAACGCGTCGGCGAGCTGATCGGGATTGGCCAGAAAGCGCCGCGAGATTTGTTCGTAGGCAGGATCGAAGCGCAACGCCAGATCGGAGGTGAGCATGGTCGGCGAGAGCTTCTTGTTCGGATCGTGAGCGTGGGGAACGGTGCCTGCACCGGCGCCGTTTTTCGGTTGCCACTGATTGGCGCCCGCCGGGCTTTTGGTCAGCTCCCACTCGAAGCCGAACAGGTTTTCCAGATAGTTGTTGCTCCACTGCGTTGGTGTGGTGGTCCAGGTCACTTCCAGACCACTGGTGATGGTGTCGGCGCCTTTACCGGTGCCGAAGGCGTTTTTCCAGCCCAGACCCTGTTGCTCCAGACCGGCCGCTTCCGGCTCTGGGCCGACATTGTCGGCCGGGCCGGCGCCGTGGGTCTTGCCGAACGCGTGGCCGCCGGCGATCAGCGCCACGGTTTCTTCGTCGTTCATGGCCATGCGGCCGAAGGTTTCGCGGATGTCCTTGGCCGAGGCCACCGGGTCCGGGTTGCCTTCCGGGCCTTCCGGGTTGACGTAGATCAGGCCCATCTGCACGGCGGCGAGGGGATTTTCCAGATTGCGTTCGCCCTGATCGGTGCGGCTTTCTTCACGGCCATGCAGATCGGGCTCAGCCACCAGCGTGCCGTCGCCGGGCTCTTGCACCGGGCCATTGCTCTTGCCGTAACGGTTGTCGCCGCCCAGCCACTCGGTTTCCGAACCCCAGTACACGTCTTCATCCGGTTCCCAGACATCGGCGCGGCCCCCGGAAAAACCGAAGGTCTTGAAGCCCATGGATTCCAGCGCGACGTTGCCGGTGAGCACGATCAGGTCGGCCCAGGAGATGTTGCGTCCGTATTTCTGCTTGATCGGCCACAGCAGGCGGCGGGCCTTGTCGAGGCTGACGTTGTCCGGCCAGCTGTTGAGCGGGGCGAAGCGTTGCTGTCCGGAGCCGGCGCCGCCACGGCCGTCGGCGGTGCGATAGGTCCCGGCGCTGTGCCAGGCCATGCGCACGAACAGCGGGCCGTAATGGCCGAAGTCGGCTGGCCACCAGTCCTGAGAATCAGTCATCAGTGCTTTGATGTCTTGTTTCAGCGCCTGGAAGTCGAGGCTTTTGAAGGCTTTGGCGTAGTCGAAGTCCTGGCCCAGCGGATCGGACTTGGGGGAATGCTGGCTGAGGATTTTCAGATTGAGTTGATTCGGCCACCAGTCACGGTTCGTCGTACCGCCGCCGGCGGCGTGGTTGAACGGGCATTTCGATTCGTTTGCCATGTTCGGATCCCTATCAGGTCTGCGGCCGGCTCGTGCCGACTTCGGACTGGTAAGGCTAGACCCGAGTTGGCAAGTCGGCTAATAGCCCGACTATTGGATACCGATAGGCAAACTCTTTCACCGTCCCATGTAGGAGCCGCCGAAGGCTGCGATCTTTTGATCTTGCTGTTCGATGAAAAATCAAAAAGCAAAAGATTGCTGCCTTCGACAGCTCCTGCACGGGGTTAGCTCGATTGCGCGGTATCGTCCTCGGGCACTTCATCAAGTATGTCATCCTGCCCCGGCAGTTCAGTGATCACGCTGAAGTCCGAGACCTCGACCGCGCCATTGCCATACCCCAGCAAATGAAACGAGAACGCCTTGCGCGGCTGGGGGTTTTCAAAGCTGAAGTCCAACTCCAGTGGCTGGTCCGCCGTGGCGACCATTTCCGTAGGCAGGCCCAGTTGCACGTCCTGTTCGAATTGCTTGGCCTTGAGCTGAATGTACGCCGCCTGCTGCGGATCGACCGAGCGCACGGTCAGGCGCACGCGGGTGTGCGAGCCTTTGGGCATTTCCAGGTATTGCGCGCCGATCAGGTTGTCGGCCCAGTCATCCTTGATCTGCGCTTGCAGAGGGATGATGTTGTTGCTGCCGAACTGGTAGCGATGATTGAGTGGTGTGCGCAGCAAGGACAGATCCAGCGCATCGGCGCGCGCGGCGATCTGCCGGGCCGGATGGCCGCTGTAGGTGCCTTTGTAAGTGGCGTTTTCGGCGATGAAGCCGGTGCTTTGGTAGTAGCGGCAGCGGCGCGGCAGGTCGCATTCGGAGAAGATGCCCTGGCCGTCGTGGTAGCGCAGCTTGCCGTTGGTGAACGACATGATTTCTCGCCCGGAATCGTAGTCGCGAAACAGCGAGCGGCCGCTCAGCGCAGACGGCACCGGCAGGTCAAAATAGTCGAGGATCGAGATGCTCAGATCGACGTGACCATAGACCCCGGCATTCAGGCGCGGCAGTTGCGCCTGCTCCGGTGCCAGCGTCAGGTTGAAACCCCACGAGGAGGCCAGCCGCACGCCGTCGATGCCGTGGGATTCATCCGAGGTGATCACCACCAACGTGTCGTTGAGAACGCCCTGGCGCTCCAGCCCCGAAAGAAATTCATCCAGCGCATCGTCGAGATAACCCACAGCAGCCTGCTTCGGCGTTTCATAACGCTGCAGATAATCGTCCGGTGCCGAGTAGGGCTGATGGGTGCCGACCGTCAGCAGCGTTAGCA
The DNA here is from genome assembly GCF_029959775.1 of Pseudomonas sp. PS01270. Lineage (NCBI taxonomy): Bacteria > Pseudomonadati > Pseudomonadota > Gammaproteobacteria > Pseudomonadales > Pseudomonadaceae > Pseudomonas > Pseudomonas sp. PS01270. The sequence goes on from NZ_JASCPT010000052.1 coordinate 11,385, forward strand.
TCCACGGCTGTTTTTGCTTCTTCAGTTGGCCGACGTAATCCAGCGCACCTTCGAAAAACGCCTTGTCATCCTTGCCCCAGGGGAATTCCAGGTAGTTGCTGTTGCTGAACCATTCCAGACCATGGGTCGCATCGAAACCGATGTGCGGCATGATCTTGTCTTTGGCCATGAACCGCAGGCCGGCGCCCTGCAAGTAATGAGTGCTGAAGCCGTGCTCGCGCAATTGTGCCGGCAGGCAGGCCTGATTGCGTTCGTTGAGGGTGAGCATTTCCACGCCTTTGGGCGTGCCATTGTTGAGCTTGTCGTAGTCACCGCACAGCATGGCGTACAGACCGCGAATGGTCTGATGGGTGTGCAGCACGTAATCCGGGGTGTTCATGCCGCGCTCGGCCCAGCGGCTGAGGTTGGGCATCAGGTCTTCCTGATAATGACTGCCGATCGCCTCACGGTTGGCACGGATGTAGGCGCCGGGGATGCCTTCGAGCGCGATGATCAATACATTGCGCGCCTGGCCCGGCGCGGCGAGCAGCTTCTGGCCATTGAGATCGACGTCGGTGAGCCCAGCCATCGCCGGTGTGGGTTCTTCAACGTCGCCGTCGAGCCATTCCTCGGCCTGGATCTGCAGGTCGGCGACTTCACTGGCGAGCAACTGATGCGGCAGGTTGTACAGGCGCCAGGCGTCGCCGTCATTCGGCCACAGGTTTTGCACGCCCCAATGTGCGGCGAACAACACAATAGGCGCGGCCCAGACCGAGCGAGGCAGAGCAGGGCGAGACAAGCCGCGACCAACAAGCTGAGTCAGCAGCCAGAAAACCAGGGCACCCAGCAAAGCCATGGCCAGGGCAGGGTGCGCAAGTCCGCCGCCAGTGGAATTCTCGACGAACTGCGGGTCGATCAGGTAGTGAATATCCGAAGGCGTCGGCAGACGGCCGACGGCGCTGACCAATTCTGCCGTGGCGATCGCCAGCAGCGCCCAAAACACCACCACCGGCAAGGTCAGCCACCATGCGCGGCGATGCAGCGTTACCACCAGCAAACTGCCCACGGCTAGATCCGACAAAAAGCCCAGCGGTGTCGACCAGCCCAACGCTGCACGCAGGCACACCGGTACGATCAATACCAGAACGATGAGAGAAAAAAGGCGGGCGTTCGGCCGCCGCAGCCAGTTGAAAAGAGCGCTCACAAAAAAGGCCTGCTTGTCATCAAAGGGTCAAAAAAGTGTGGGTAATGATACCAAGGGCAGGAAGGCTGATCGGCTATTAAAACCTGCGGCTGGCGATCGTTGAAATTTCGCGCGCCCATAGCGGACGGGGTTTCGAGCCTTAAAGCCGTTTTTCAGAAGCGGCAGTTTTTTGTTTCAGACTGTTGTAGGTCCATCCACTGCTCCTGAGTTTCAGCAGCAGACGCTAAATCGTGGAGTGCTATCGATATGCGATAAAGATATTTAATTTCTATTTTTTATAGCTATAAAGTCAGGCCTTTCAGCCCACCCCCATGCTGCGAGGTTGTCATGGCCACACCGTTCAAACGTTCTGCGCTGACTCTGTTGGCCGCAACTCTGGCAGCGGGCGCGCTGTTCAGCAGCGGCGCCCAGGCCGAGGGCAAGATCAGCATCGCCCAGCAATTCGGTATCGGTTATCTAATCCTCGATGTCGTGCGCGATCAACAGCTGATCGAGAAACACGGCAAGGCCCAGGGCCTGGAGATCAAGGTCGACTGGAACAGCATTTCCGGCGCTACGGCCATGAATGAGGCGCTGCTCACCGGAGCGCTGGACGTCGTCTCGGCCGGCGTGCCGCCGATGCTCACCGTGTGGGATCGCACCAAGGGCAAGCAGAACGTCAAAGCCATCGCCGCGCTGGGGTCGATGCCCAATTACCTGCTGACCAACAACCCGAACATCAAAACCCTCAAGGACTTCAGCGACAAGGACCGTATCGCCGTGCCGGCCGCAGGTGTAGGCTTCCAGTCGCGTACCCTGCAGATAGAAACCGCCAGGGAGTTCGGTGATGACCAGTTCAAGAAGTTCGATAACATTTCGGTCAGCCTGCCGCACCCTGACGCCACCGCTGCGCTGATTGCCGGCGGCTCGGAAATCAACTCGCATTTCTCCAGCCCACCCTTCCAGTACCAGGCGCTGCAAAACCCCAACGTGCATAAAGTGCTGAGCTCCTACGACATCCTCGGCGGCCCGGCGACGTTCAACGTGCTCTACACCACGGAAAAATTCCACGACGAAAACCCGAAAACCTACAAAGCTTTCTATGACGCACTGGCCGAAGCCGAGAACATCATCAAAGCCGACAAACCCGCCGCCGCCCAGGCCTACATTCGTGTAGAGCAATCGAAACTGCCGCTGGCTCTGGTCGAGCAAATCGTCAAAGACCCGGAAATCGACTTCACCGTCGTACCGCAACGCACGTTCATCTATGCCGAGAAATTGCAGGAACTGGGCGTGTTGAAAAACAAAGCGGCGAGCTGGAAGGATTACTTCTTTGAAGAAGCGCATGGTGGTGCGGGGAGTTGAGGGGAGGGGAGTGCGGCAGGCTCCTGTGGTCTGCCGCTAATACTCGTCAGTGGCAGCGCTCACAGCGAGTCGGAAATGGACGTTTCCCCATCCTCGAAAATGCTTTCAATCGGCAACCCGAACGCTCGCGCGATCTGGAAGGCCAGCGGCAGGCTTGGGTCATAGCGTTCATTTTCGATGGCATTGATGGTCTGACGGGAGACCTTCAAGCGCTGCGCCAGATCGACCTGTGACCACTTGCGCTCGGCGCGCAGCGCCTTGAGGTGATTTTTCATTGATAGCGACGTCGGGCGATTTGCAGACCGAGGATCCACATTGCGCCCATCACCGGCCATACGCAGGTCCACGGGATGTGCGGGGCGCCGATATTTTCGAGAAAGCCATAGCTGAACGTCAGCAACGCGGAAGCGGCGAACGCAAAGCCCAGCGCTTCAAACTGGATGCGCAGGTGCATCTCATCCAGGCGCCGCAGGTTGCGCACGATAGCCCAGCACATCAATCCGGCGGGGATCATCGGCGCCAGCGCGACGGCTGAACGCAACAGCAGATGGGCGTCCAGCAAATGTTGGCTGGCAACCACCGAGGCGATCAGCACGAGTGTGTACAGCGTCAATGCGGCGCCCATTTCGAGGTAATAGCGATTCATGTTTAACTCCATGTAAAAGACCCTTTACATCCTCGTCGAAATCTTTGCTTATGTAAAGCAAGCTTTCCATTCGGTCAGAGCATCGCTTCCATAAAAAACGGGGCGGCCCGATCATCGATCAAGCCGCCCCGCTTATCTGTCAGGCGAACAGTCTTTCAGTCAGCGATCAATGCATCTTGCTGTGATCGTGGCCGCCCATGTTGGTCAGCGCGCGGACCGGTGCTTTGACTTCGATGGTTTCTTTCTCGCCCTTGGCGTTTTCCACGGTCAGGGTCAGCGGCACGCTGTCGCCTTCCTTCAACTGACCGGTCAGGCCCATCAGCATGACGTGGTAGCCGTTCGGGTCGAAGCTCACGGCTTTGCCGGCAGGCAACTCAACCGACTTCACCTGGCCCATGGTCATCACATCGTTCTTCATGCTCATTTCATGAATCTGAACGTCCTTGGCCACTGGCGAGGCAACGCTGAGCAGTTTGCTGTCGCTGTCGGCAGTGACGGTCATGAACGCGCCGCTGGCGGACTGGGTCGGCACAGTGGCACGGACCCAGGCGTCGTCGACTTTAGTCTGCGCCGACGCCTGAAAGGCCAGGCCGAGCAGGGACAGTGCACATACGGTGCGTTTGAGGTGATTCAGAACGGGATGCATCAGCAGACCTCCATAACAGTAAGCAAATCTTCCGTGCACTCTTGGGCTGTCAGCGAAGTGGACAGGCCCAGGCGCAACTCACCACGCGAGTCGTAGACGTAGCTGGTGGACGTATGGGAGATGGTGTAGGTGTCGCCGGCCGGGACTTTCTCGTAGAACACGTCGAATTCCTTGGCGGTGGCCTTGGTTTCCTCAAGCGTGCCGTACAGCGCGACGAAGCTCGGGTCGAAGGCTTTGACGTAGGCGTCGAGGATCTGCGGCGTGTCGCGTTCCGGGTCGAGGGTGATGAACACCACTTGCAAACGATCGCCGTCGCGGCCCATCAGTTTCTTGATCTGCGCGGCGCGGGCGAGGGTGGTGGGGCAAACGGCCGGGCACTGGGTGAAGCCGAAGAAGATCATCGGCATCATTCCGCGAAAGCTCGACAGCGACATGGTTTCGCCTTCGGGATTCTTCAGCTTGAAGGTGCGTCCGAGGATCTTGTCGCTCAGATCCTTGCCGTACTTGTACGACAGTTGGCCACGGGTATCGCAACCGGCGAGCAGGCCGAGCCCGAGCACGCCCATTCCCGCAAGTACCTTGCGGCGAGTCAACAAAGCCGTCATCTAATACCGCCTTTTGCAGCCCGCCAGTCGGCAGGACTGGCGAGGGGTTAACCGTAAAAGCGCCGCATGATAGCAAACTGAGGCTGATCGCCGGCTGCCGATCGCCGCGCGGTGCGGGATTGGACGACAAAAGGTGTAAGAAGAAATGACGAATAAGCCATGCGTTCGCCGCGACCAAACCTTGATTTAAATAGTATGACGATTGGAGGCGGGCGCAGAAACACGTACTCTTGCCGCTGCGCTGCAAAGACCAAAACAACAACAGGAGTCTGTAATGCAACCGATTCGTCTCGGCCTGGTGGGCTACGGCAAGATCGCCCAGGATCAACACGTCCCCGCCATCCTCGCCAACCCGGCATTCCAGTTGGTGGCGGTCGCTACCCAGGGCAAACCTTGCGCCGGGGTGGAGAACTTCCAGTCGCTGGGCGAACTGCTTGAAAACGGCCCGACTGTCGACGCAATTGCGTTCTGCACGCCGCCACAAGGGCGCTTCGCGCTGGTGCAACAGGCGTTGGCGGCCGGCAAGCACGTGCTGGTGGAAAAACCGCCCTGTGCAACATTGGGCGAGGCCATGGCCCTGGTCGATCAAGTCGCCGACCAAGGCATCAGCGCTTTGTTCGTCTGGCACTCGCGCTATGCACCGGGCATCGCCGCCGCCCGCGACTGGCTGGCCAGCCGCACCCTGCAAAGCGTTCGGATCGACTGGAAGGAAGACGTGCGCAAGTGGCATCCGGGTCAGGCATGGATCTGGCAGCCGGGCGGCCTCGGCGTGTTCGATCCGGGCATCAACGCTTTGTCGATCATCACCCACCTGCTGGCGCTGCCGCTGTTTGTCGAAGCCGCCGAACTGCGCGTGCCGAGCAACTGCCAGTCGCCGATTGCCGCCTCGATCAAAATGTCTGATGCACATCAGCTCGACGTACGCGCCGAGTTCGACTTCGACCATGGCCACGATGAACTGTGGAGCATCGAAATCCGCTGCGTCGAAGGCATCCTGCGCCTGGACAATGGCGGCGCGGTGCTGAGCATCGACGGCGTGCGCCAAAGTGTGTCGGAGGAGGGCGAGTACGCAGCGGTCTACCGCCACTTCCAGCAATTGATCAGCGACAAGGACAGCGACCTGGATCTGCAACCGTTGCGCTTGGTGGCGGACAGTTTCTTTGTCGGTAGTCGCGCGTTGGTTGAGCCGTTCTACGATTGAAGTGGATTGTCCGGTTTGAGTGGACGGTGTAACCCTTTTCAAGCGATTTATCCCTTTGCTGTGCGTCAGTAATCTGTACCCAACTTGAACGCAACAACAAAACTCCAAACTTGAAAAGGGACGCACACCATGACCACTCCAACCTACAACCGCCTGAACAAAGATGACGCTATCGTGCTGCTGGTTGACCACCAGACCGGTCTGATCTCGCTGGTGCAGGACTTCTCGCCGAACGAGTTCAAGAACAACGTGCTGGCGCTGGCGGATCTGGCCAAGTTCTTCGACCTGCCAACCATCCTCACCACAAGCTTCGAACAAGGCCCGAACGGCCCGCTGGTGCCGGAGCTGAAAGAAATGTTCCCGGACGCGCCGTACATCGCTCGTCCAGGCCAGATCAACGCTTGGGACAACGAAGATTTCGTCAAGGCAATCAAGGCCACCGGGCGCAAGCAGATCATCATTGCCGGTGTGGTAACGGATGTCTGTGTAGCGTTCCCGACGCTGTCGGCGCTGGCGGAAGGGTTTGATGTGTTTGTGGTCACCGATGCGTCCGGCACCTTCAACACCACCGTGCAGCAAGCCGCGTGGAGCCGCATGACCCAGGCCGGCGCGCAGATGATGAACTGGTTCTCGGTGGCCTGTGAGCTGCACCGCGACTGGCGCAACGACATTGAAGGCCTGGGCAATCTGTTGTCGCAGCGCATTCCTAACTACCGCAACCTGATGAACAGCTACTCGGCGCTGACGCAGCAGAAGTAAGCGTTAAATCCAAAGCGAAAGCCTGCCTCGAAAGCAGGCTTTTTGCGTTTTCTACAGAACGCCGTTCGTCCATTGCCGGGCACTTGTCACGCAAGGGCATTTCACACGTTCAGGTACCTATCGCTGAACACCTCGGAGAACGACATGGACATTGATGAAAACGCACCGGGCAACCAGTCGTAACAAGCCGTGACGCGCACCACCGACAATGAGACCGGGCACGATCCCAAGCGGGAAAATCCCGAGGTGCCTTTGCCGCCGGACGATCAGGCGCCGGTCGAGGAAGATATGTCAGATGTGGATGCGGCCAACTCGGTGTCAACCGAACATCCGCCGTCACGCTGATCGAGCGATTTAATAGATGCCTCCCACTCTGGAATTAGAGTGAGAGGCTCTCCCGCGCACCCTGATGCAGTTCAGTCACCGACATCGTGAAAACCAGTTTCGCTCGCCCATGGTTGGCATACCCATGCGCCACATCGGTCCGCGCCACCGCCGAACACCCAGGCCCGACAATCAGCTCGGCATCGCCAACGTGCAAATGCAACGTGCCTTTCTCGACATGAAACAGCTCTGTGGTGCCATTCGGGTGACCGGCTGAAGCAAATGACTCGCCGGGAAACAATTCCCAGCGCCACAACTCGAGCATGTTCGGGCCGCTGGTGCCGGCCAGCAGGCGCGCTGATCCACCCAGCTCACCGCTCCATAGCGTGGGAATGTCCTGACTATCAATCAGGTGCGCCGTCGGAGTGTCGGCGACATTGACGAAATCCGCCACGGACAAGCCCAGCGCCGCGGCGATTTTGCACAATGTCGCGATGCTTGGGTTGGCCGAGCCTTTCTCGATCTCGACCACCATGCCTTTGCTCACGCCCGAGCGTCGGGACAGTTCGTCGAGGGTGATGCCCTGTTGTTTGCGCGCCTGTTTGAGCGTGCGCGACACCGCCGCGCTGACGGTCTCGACGTCGGCGCCGGCTTCGGTCGATATATTGACTTTCTTGGTCATTGATCGCTAGCATCGTTTGAAATTCGGGTATGAGGGGGATTCTGGGATGCTGTCTGTCGTGCCGTCAATCGATCCGGCTGTTGCGCAACTCGCGCCGGGCTTCAGAGCGCTGAGTATTGTCGTGCAAGCGGCGCCGATTACTCAGGCATACGTGGCCGGTGAAGCACTGGCCAAAGCCTGCCAGATCTTCGCCAACGGTGGCCCGGCATGGGCGCCCGCGCACTTGCAGGCCTGGGCGGACGTGTTTCGCCAGTTCGGTGCCAAGCCGCAGCGCACGCCGTGCTCGGCCGAGGCTCTGCGCAAACGGGTGTTGCGCGACGGCGAGTTGCCGAGCATCGATCCGGTGGTTGATCTGTACAACGCCATCAGCCTCGAGTACGCGATTCCGGTCGGCGGGGAGAATGCGCAAGCCTACATAGGCTCACCGCGTCTGGTCGTCGCCGATGGCAGCGAACCGTTCGACACGATGAAAGAAGGCCAGCCCGCGCACGAATTCCCGGACGCTGGCGAAGTGGTCTGGCGCGATGACCAAGGCGTGACCTGCCGGCGCTGGAACTGGCGCCAAGGCGTGCGAACCCGCCTCGATGCGCAAGCGCAGCACATGTGGTTCATCCTCGAAAGCCTGCCCGCCATGCCGCTGGAAGCGCTGACCGAGGCCGGCGACAAGCTCATCGAAGGCCTGCAGCAAATGATGCCCGGCGCCGAGATCGAAAGCATGTTGATCGGGCCGGGAGCGCGTTAGGTTGGATATGAGTGCCAGCCCGTTTCGTCAGCGGCACCGCGATTCCCTGTGGGAGCCTGCTCGAGAAGGCGGCGGCACATTCAACATCATATTCGCCTGAGCCAGCGCTTTCGCGAGCAGGCTCGCTCCCACAGATTGACTCCTGGTCTCAATAAGGGCTCGCCGTCGGGCGTACGATCAGTTCGCTGACGTCCACGTCCGCCGGTTGTTCGACGGCATACGCAATCGCGCGGGCGATGGCTTCGGCGGGGATGGCGATCTTGCGGAATGACTTCATCTCTTCGCGGCCGCCTTCGTCGGAAATGCTCTCGGCCAGTTCCGATTCGGTCACGCCCGGTGCGATGACGGTGACGCGGATATCGCCGCCCACCTCCTGACGCAAGCCTTCGGAAATCGCCCGTACGGCGTATTTGGTCGCGCAGTACACCGCCGCAGTAGGGCTGACCGCGTAAGCGCCGATCGAGGCGATGTTGATGATCTGCCCGGCGCGCTGGCGCTGCATCAACGGCAGGCTGGCGGCGATGCCGTGGAGTACGCCACGGATGTTGACGTCGATCATGCGGTTCCACTCATCGACCTTCAGCGCGTCCAGCCGCGACAACGGCATGACCCCGGCGTTGTTGACCAGCACATCGACGCGGCCGTAATGCTCGACGGCAAAATCGACGAAGCGCTGCACATCCTGCTGATCGGTGACGTCCAGTGCGCGGAACTGCGCGTGGCCACCGGCGCTATTGATCTCTTCGGCAATGACTGCCAGACGCTCGGTGCGCCGTGCACCCAACACCACTTTGGCGCCACGTTCGGCGAGCAGGCGTGCGGTGGCTTCGCCGATGCCGCTGCTGGCGCCGGTAATCACGATCACTTTGTCTTGAATGTTCAGCATGATGTCGTCCTCTTCTGTGTGCCCGTGAGTGGGCTTGGAAGAAGATTAAGTGCGGGGGCTCATGGGCTATTAATCGATTCCTCCACGGGATTTGCCCAATTCTGCTGCATCGCTTTTCGACAGATTTCAGGCCCCGCGTGGCGCATCGCGGTAGGCACTTGGGGTGACGCCGACTTCACGGCGGAACACCTGGGAAAAGTGGCTGGGGCTGGAATAGCCAACCTCCAGGCCGATGTCGATCACGCTGTGGGCGGTTTCCAGCAACAGATGACGCGCGCGGCTCATGCGCAGGCGGATGAAGTATTGCGAGGGCGATAAACCGGTGGCGCGCTTGAAGGTGCGGCTGAAGTGGTAGTCGCTCAGCCCGGCGATGGCGGCCAGATGACTGAGGCTGAAATCCTCCGCCAGATTCGCATTCATGGCTTCGATCACCCGGCGCAGTTTGTAGGCGGGCAGGGCGTTGTCGCGGCGCGGGTTGCTGTCCGGGTCGAGGTAATGACGCAGCAGATGGATCGCCAACGCCTGAGCCAGGCTGTGCACCAGCAGTGCGCTGGGTTGGCGCTGTTCGGTCAGTTCGATGCGCAGTTGCTCAAGGATGAAGCTGACCTGCTCGTCACGCGCACCGGACACATCGACAAACGTCACTGCACCGGCCTGTTCGCCGAACGCTTCGCGCGCCGCTTGTTCGATCAGGCCCAGACCTAGGTAGAGGTGCATGACTTCGAAGACCTCACAGCCTTCGGTTTGCCAGCGCATTTCATAAGGTTCGCGGGTGTTGGTCAGGAAGAAGTCGCCCGCCGTGACCTGGCTCGCCTGCCATTCTCCGCCCAACGAACGTTCTTCGACCCGGGCAGTGCCGGCCAATACCAGCACCAGCAGCGGTTCGGCCACGCATGGCACGCGGATCGGCTCAAGCAGAGTCTGATGGCGGAACAGCTGCACCACTGCATCCTTGATCTGCGGCCGCGGTGTGGTCGTTTCCGCAACACCGGGCAAATGCTCCGGCATGGCTTCGGCGGCGATGCGCGCGGGCTGGTTGATTGTCGGCATAGCAGGGCTGGCAGGGGGCACAGGACGCTCCATGAAAAGCTTCGGCTGTGAATGATTTTGCAGGTTAGGGCGGGCGGGCAGGAAATTCCAGCGCAAAACTCCGACAGTCCCGGCAATCGCCCGAAAGCCCGGCGGCGGAGAGTGCGCGACAGTGAAGCCGTGTTTACGACCGCGCCATCAGGCGCAACACCGATTCGCTATCGAGGAGTTAAAACCATGACTGATTTCAACCACACCCTGCCACAAGAAGTCGCCGGTAAAGTTGCACTGGTCACTGGCGCGGCCAGTGGCATCGGCAAGGCGATTGCGCTGATGCTGCACGCTCGCGGCGCCAAGGTGATTGCCGAAGACCTCAACCCGGCTGTCGAAGCACTGGCTCGTCCCGATCTGGTGCCGCTGGTGGCGGACATCACCGAGGACGGCGCCGCCGAACGCGCAGTCGGCCTTGCCGTCGAGCAGTTCGGGCGCCTGGATATTCTGGTCAACAACGCCGGGATCATTATCAACAAAGCAGTGATCGACATGAGCCGCGACGACTGGGAAAAGATCCAGGCAGTGAATGCCACGGCCGCCTTCCTGCACTGCCGCGAAGCGGTCAAGGCGATGATCCCGAACAAGTCCGGCGCGATCGTCAATATCGCTTCCTATGCGTCGTACTTTGCCTTTCCGACCATTGCCGCCTACACCGCTTCCAAAGGTGCGCTGGCACAATTGACCCGCACGCTGGCCTTGGAAGTCATTGAGCACGGCATTCGCGTCAATGCCATCGGCGTCGGCGATGTGGTGACTAACATCCTCAATGACGTGGTCGAGGACGGCCCGGGCTTCCTCGCGCAGCACGGCGAAGCGGCGCCGATCGGTCGGGCGGCGCAGCCGGAAGAAATCGCCGAAATCGTCACCTTCCTCGCCTCCGACCGCGCCAGTTTCATGGTCGGCTCGGTGGTCATGGCCGATGGCGGCATGACGGTTACGGCGGGTTGATAGTCGGGTGAGAAGCCAAGGGCGCGTGTGATAACGCGCCCATGGCTTTGCCAGTAAGACGAGCACGCAGAATCAGGCAAATCTGCAGCATCTTTGATCTAGTCGCCGCTGGACAAAACTGGCTAATCTTCCTCCGCAGTTGACCCACCTTCGTCTGCTTTCGAGGCCCTTTGCATGGATAACCACGACGCTTCCATCCTCCACGATACGGCGGTGTATCGCGCCGAACTGGTGCGCTTGCTGACTCAACGCTTCGACGCGCCGGGCACCTACGAAACGGCGATTGCGCCGCTGCACGTGATCCGTCTCGATGGCCCGTCCGAGCTGATTCACGTTGTGCACCGGCCGGCGCTGTGCCTGATCGTGCAGGGGCGCAAGGAAGTCGGGCTGGGTGACGAACGCTTCCTCTACGACCCGCTGAATTATCTGGTGGTGTCAGTGACGTTGCCGGTGTCGGGACGGGTGATCGAAGCCTCGCCCGAGGCGCCGTATTTTTGCGTACGGCTGGATTTCGATCCGGCACAACTGACGCAACTGATTGCCGAATCACCGCTGACCGGCATGCCGCAGGACGCCGGGCGCGGGATGTTTCTCGACAAGATCGACGTGACCCTGCTCGACACCATGCTGCGTCTGGTGCGCCTGCTGGATAATCCGCGCGACATCGGCATGCTCGCGCCGATGGCGTTGCGCGAGCTGTATTACCGCCTGCTGCGCGGCCAGCACGGGCATCTGCTGTATGAAATCGCCGTCAGCGATTCGCAGACCCACCGGGTCACGCGGGCTATCGACTGGCTGAACAAGAATTTCACCGAGCCGCTGCGCATCGACGCGCTGGCGCAGGTGGCCAATCTGAGCAACTCGGCGCTGCATCACCGCTTCAAAGCCGTCACCGCGATGAGCCCGCTGCAATATCAAAAACAGCTGCGCCTGCAAGAGGCGCGGCGGCTGATCATCAATGAAGGGCTGGACGTCTCAAGCGCCTGTTACCGCGTCGGCTACGAAAGCGCTTCGCAGTTCAGCCGCGAATACAACCGCCAGTTCGGCTGCCCGCCGTCCAAGGAACTCAGCCGCCTGCGTCAGACCGGTTGATTACCGCGCGGGTCCTGCCCATTGCTCACGAAACCCCAGCAGAAAATCCACAAACGCCCGCACCCGTTGCGGCACATAGCGGCCGTGCGGGTAGAGCAGGGTGTAGGGGCGCGAACGTCCGGCGTACGGTTGCAGCACTTCCATCAGGCGGCCATCGGCGAGTTCCTGCTCGACGATGAAACGGTAAGTCTGAAACAGCCCGGCGCCGTGCTTGGCCAGCGTCACACCGCCGAGCACATCGTCGGAACAGGAATAGCCACCGTCGGAAATCACTTCCAGGTCCCGGCCGTTTTCCTGAAACAGCCAGGAAATCCGCCGCCCGCTGCTGGGCAATTCGAACTGGATGCACTCATGCGCGATGAGATCGTCCAGCGTCTGCGGCGTGCCGGCTCTATGCAGATATTCGGGGGCGGCGACCACCACCAGGGCGGCGTCTTCCAGCAAGCGCGCGATCAGGGTCGAGTCCGGTTGCGCGCGCACGCGTATCGCCAGGTCGTAGCCCTCTTCAACGAAGTCGATATTGCGATTGCCCAAGTGCACGTCGACCGTGACCTCGGGGTACAACGCGCGAAATTTCGGTAGCAGCGGCAGGATGCGGTGATGCCCGTAGGTGGTTGGCAGGCTGATGCGCAGTCGACCCGATGGCGAAGTCTGCGCGCCCATGACTTCCTGCTGCGCTTCGACCAGTTGCGTCAGCGCCTGGCTGCATTGTTCGAAGAAGCTCCGGCCGGCGTCGGTGAGGCGAATGCTGCGCGTGGTGCGGGCAAACAGTCGCGAACCCAAGCGTTGCTCCAGACGCAGAATCGACCGGCTCACCGCAGCGGGCGTGACCCCGGCCAGTTGCGCGGCAGCGGTGAAGCTGCCGGCTTCGGCGGCCAGGCAGAACAGTTCGATACTGCCTAACTGCAAATCTTCAAAATGGCGTTTCATTGTGGCTCGCACCGAGGATCGACGGACGTTCATCCTCTGTGTACCACAACCAACGACGCCGCCGGTATCCACCGGCGGCGTTGCAGGGTTTCGATCAATGGCCGGCGCTCTGGCCACCGTCGACATGCAGGATCTCGCCAGTGACGAAATTTGCCCCGTCGAGGTAGAGGATCGCTTGCACGATGTCGTCGATTTCTCCCATGTGGCCGACCGGGTGCAGACTGCCCAGCGCCTGATGGGTTTCCTCAGCGTGCATCGGTGTTTTGATGATGCCCGGCGACACGGCGTTGACCCGGATGCCGCGCTTGGCGTACTCGATGGCCAGGGATTTGGTCGCGGCGTTGATGCCGCCCTTGGTCAGCGACGCCAGTACCGAAGGCACGCCATCGATTGCATGATCGACCAGGCTGGTGGTGACGCTGACGACGTGGCCGCTGCCGTGTTTTTCCATCTCGGCGATGGCCAGTTGCGAGATGTAGAAGAAGCCGCTCATGTTGGTCGCCACGACCTGGGCATAGTCCGCCTGGCTGTAAGCGGTGAACGGCTTGGCCAGAAAGATCCCGGCATTGTTGACCAGCGTATCGACGCGACCGAAGCGGGCGACAGCGGCGCGAATCACGCGCTCGGCAGTTTGCGGATCGGCAATGTCGCCGGCGACGGTCAGGACATCCGGGTCGCTCGACTCTTTGATCGAGCGCGAGGTAGCGACCACTTGATGGCCAAGGGCGCGAAAGCCTTCGACCAGACCTGCACCAATGCCTTGCGAGGCGCCGGTGATGACAACTACTTTTTTCGATGTGCTCATGATGATTTCCTCTGTCGCTGGCCCGTCAGGATGGCGGGTGGCTGTTGGAGGAGACTTTAGGAAGTTGCGCGGAGTTGATAAATGGGGGCTGAGGTACATCATTTGTACTGTGGTGTATCTAATCAGAGCGGGCCTCGAATGATTGTCCCGTTTCAGTGGACGGTGAAACGCTTTGCAGCCGATTTATCCCTTTGCTGTGCGTCAGTAATCTGTACCCAACTTGAACGCAACAACAAAACTCCAAACTTGAAAAGGGACGCACACCATGACCACTCCAACCTACAACCGCCTGAACAAAGACGACGCTATCGTGCTGCTGGTTGACCACCAGACCGGTCTGATCTCGCTGGTGCAGGACTTCTCGCCGAACGAGTTCAAGAACAACGTGCTGGCGCTGGCGGATCTGGCCAAGTTCTTCGACCTGCCGACCATCCTCACCACCAGCTTCGAACAAGGCCCGAACGGCCCGCTGGTGCCGGAGCTGAAAGAGATGTTCCCGGACGCGCCGTACATCGCTCGCCCAGGTCAGATCAACGCTTGGGACAACGAAGATTTCGTCAAGGCAATCAAGGCCACCGGTCGAAAGCAGATCATCATTGCCGGTGTGGTAACGGATGTGTGTGTCGCGTTCCCGACCCTGTCAGCATTGGCTGAAGGTTTCGATGTGTTCGTAGTCACCGATGCGTCCGGCACCTTCAACACCACCGTGCAGCAAGCCGCGTGGAGCCGCATGACTCAGGCCGGCGCGCAAATGATGAACTGGTTCTCGGTGGCCTGTGAGCTGCACCGCGACTGGCGCAACGACATTGAAGGCCTGGGTAACCTGCTGTCGCAGCGTATCCCCAACTATCGCAACCTGATGAACAGCTACTCGGCGCTGACGCAGCAGAAGTAAGTTCACGGCCCACGAAAAAGCCTGCTTTTAACAGCAGGCTTTTTGTTTTTCCGACGGCTGCGGCCAACTTGGTTGCTCTGTAGCTTGACCCACCGCTTTCACGAGCAGGCTCGCTCCCACAGTTGACCGTGTTTCCTCAGGAGAAATGCAATTTCCTGTGGGAGCGAGCCTGCTCGCGAAGACGGCCACACAGTCACCCGAGCAATTCACTGATCCACTGCATCTCTTGCTTCAGCGCAAGAATTTTGTCCTCCGGCAACGCCTGTTGCGCTCGCGTAAACTGCCCCAGCGTCTTCTGCCGCTGACTCAGCCTGCGTTGCCATTTGTGCAGAAATGCCGGGCCGCGCGCCTGCATATGCAGCGGTCCGAAAAACAGTTCCCTGGCATCGTAAGTCACCGGATCAGAGCCGCGCTCGGCAACGATGATTTCATAGTCGAAGCGGTTCTCGTGCAGCACCTCTTCGCAAACGATGCGGTAGCCGTTATCCATCAACCACTGGCGCAGTGCTTGCTCGCCGCCGTTGGGTTGCAGGATCAAGCGTTCGTGGCCACTGAGATGGGCTTTGCCACTGTCGAAAATATCGCGAATGGTTTCGCCGCCCATGCCGCACAGGGTGATGGCGCTGATGCCGTCGTCAGGCCTGATCGCCGCCAGGCCATCGGCCAGACGCACGCTGATCTTGCCGTGCAGGTCGTTGTCATTGACGGTGCGTTGCGCCGCGTGAAATGGCGTGCGCGCGACCTCGCCAGCCACCGCCGCTGTAATCAGCCCTCGGCGCATCAGGGCAACCGGCAAATAGGCGTGATCCGAGCCGATATCCGCCAGCCGCGCGCCGACCGGCACGTGGGCAGCGACGCGCTCCAGGCGCATGGACAATGTCTGTTGGTTCAATGGCGACCCCGTTCACCCAGCGGTGGAAAAAGGGGTGCGACTCTGGCGAGCAACGCTGACGCTGTCAATTGTGCAGGTGAAATCCCCGAACCATCGGCAGCATTGCGCTGCCAATGGGCGCTTGCGCTTAGCCGGCGAGCGTTGCGTTGTCGATGACGAAGCGGTATTTCACGTCGCCCTTGAGCATGCGCTCATAGGACTCGTTGATCTGGTCGGCGCGGATCAACTCGATGTCGGAAACGATGCCGTGCTCGGCGCAGAAATCCAGCATCTCCTGGGTCTCGGGAATGCCGCCGATCATTGAACCGGCAATGGTGCGCCGCTTGGTGATCAGGTTGAATACGTTCGGCGACGGATGCGGCGATGCGGGCGCACCGACCAGGGTCAACGCGCCGTCGCGCTTGAGCAAGACGAGGAAGGCGTCGAGATCGTGCGGCGCTGCGACGGTATTGAGGATGAAGTCGAAGCTCTTGGTGTGTGCCGCCATTTCTTCGGCATTGCGCGACACCACCACTTCGTCCGCACCCAGCGCCTTGGCCGCTTCGCGCTTGGATTCGGAGGTGGTGAAGGCGACGACATGGGCGCCCATGGCGTGGGCCAGTTTGATGCCCATGTGGCCCAGGCCACCGATGCCGACCACGCCGACTTTCTTGCCGGGGCCAGCGTTCCAGTGGCGCAGCGGCGAGTAGGTGGTAATGCCGGCGCAGAGCAGCGGCGCGACGGCGGCCAGTTGCGCCTCGGGATGACGGATGCGCAACACATAGCGCTCGTGCACAACGATGTTCTGCGAGTAACCGCCGAGGGTCCAGCCCGGTGCGTCCGGGGTCGGGAAATTGTAGGTGCCGATCATGCCGTCGCAGTAATTTTCCAGGCCGGAATCACAGTCATCGCAGTGCTGGCAGCTGTCGACGATGCAACCGACACCGACCAGATCGCCGACCTTGTAGGCTTTGACGTGATCGCCAACCGCCGAGAGGCGGCCGACGATTTCATGGCCGGGCACGCAAGGGAATTGCGTGCCAGCCCATTCGGCGCGCACCTGATGCAGGTCGGAATGGCAGATGCCGCAGAAGGCGATATCGATCTGTACGTCGTGCGCCGCCGGGGCACGGCGGTTGATCTGCATCGGCTCAAGAGGTTTGTCGCCAGCGTGGGCGCCGTAGGCTTGTACGAGCATGTGAGCATCCTCCATGGGGTAGTCGGACGCCCATTGTTGCGCCTGGGTCGGAGCGCGAAGTAGTGCATTTCTGTGAAATGCTTGCCTGATTCTGCTGTTGATTGCGCAACCGAAAGGCAACCGAAAGGCAGCCGTATGGCTGCCGTTTCAGGCTCAACGCGGATTGGGCTGGTCGTCCATCTCGGCGTTATCGGTTTCCTGACGTACGCGCTCCGGATCCAGACCGGTGTCGTCATCATCCAGCGGGATTTCGCCTTCGTTGTCGGGTAGCTCATCGATGCCGCGCTCCTTCATCGGATCGACCTCGGTACGCCCCGGACTCAGCGGGTCGGGCGTGGTTGGGAGCGGATCGTCACCTTGCTTGCCTTGATCGTTATTCATCTCACACCTCGTCATGGCCGTTTTCTACGGCTTGTGCAAGTTGGAGGTGCGGGCGATTTGCGCCGTTCGATTTTTTTGCCTGCCTTCGGTCGCCTCGCAAAAAAGCGGAATTTCTCCGACGCGCGCGGCTCCATAAACCAACAGCCAGAGGCGAGGAGGCAATGATGAGCA
The DNA here is from genome assembly GCF_029959775.1 of Pseudomonas sp. PS01270. Classification (NCBI taxonomy): domain Bacteria; kingdom Pseudomonadati; phylum Pseudomonadota; class Gammaproteobacteria; order Pseudomonadales; family Pseudomonadaceae; genus Pseudomonas; species Pseudomonas sp. PS01270. Next base: position 28,777 of record NZ_JASCPT010000052.1, read on the forward strand.
GCTCATTCAAAGTCGGCGATGCGGTGCGCTGGAATTCCGAGGCCGGCGAGATTCACGGCAAAGTGGTCAAGGTGCACACCCGCGACACCGAGTTCATGGGCCGCCACCGCCCGGCCTCGAAAGACGCGCCGCAGTACGAGGTCAAGAGCGACAAGACCGGCCACCTGGCCATGCATCACGGCGACGCGCTGAAGCACGCTTAGAAACGCGCCAGTCGGTAGGCGTCGGCATTCGGCAACTCGCCGGCCGCGCCTGAGACCATCTGCCCGATCATCTCCGCCGTCAGCGCCGCCTGAGTCAGGCCCAGATGCTGATGACCGAAGGCAAGCAAGACCTTGCCGGCGCAAACCTGATCGATCACCGGCAGCGAATCCGGCAGCGACGGGCGAAAGCCCATCCACGGCGTCGCGCCATCAGCGTTCAGGTCCTTGCGAAACAGACCTTGGCTCAGGCGCTGCAACTGCCAGGCACGTGCCATGTTCGCTGGCCGCTCCAGCCCGGCGAACTCGACTGTGCCGGCCAGGCGCAGGCCTTCGCGCATTGGCGTCATGATGAACTTGCGCTCCAGCGAGGTAACGGGGAAGGGCAGGCGATCATGCTCGTGCGGCAGCATCAGGTGATAGCCACGCTCGGTGTCCAACGGTACCTGCTTGCCGGTCAGAGCGGCGGTGAGTTTTGCCGAATGCGCACCGCAGGCCAGTAACGCTCGAGCGGCTGTTACGCCGCCATTGCCGGTGACTAACAGCACACCGTTTCCCTGCACGTAGCCGCCCTGAACCTGCTGCTTGAGAAAACTCACGCCGCTGCTGCGAGCCGCTTCGACCAGTGCGCAGACCACCCGATAGGGATCAAGGAAATGCCCGGTTCGCGGGAAAAACAGTCCGCCCTGAATCTGTTCGCTGAGCTGCGGCGCCGTTTCGCGAATCGGCCCCGCTTGCCAATAGTCCACCGGCACCTGCTGCTGATGCAGTCGCGCCTGCAAGGCTTCGATGGCCTGACGGGATTCAGGTTTTTCGAAGACCAGTAACGAGCCGTCAACCTTGAGCAGATCGGTGCGCTGGATATCGCTGAACAAGCGCTGCCACGCGTCGAGGCTGCTTTCGTTGAGCGCGCGCAAGCCGGCGACGGTTTTCTGAAAAGGCTCAGGCCGCAGATTCAGCAGCAAGCGGGTGAACCACGGCAGGGCGCGCGGCAGGTACTTCCAGTCCAGACGCAGCGGCCCCATCGGGTCCATCAGCATGGCCGGCAAACGCTTGAGGATCGACACGTCAGCAATCGGGAACACCTGCTCGGTGGCCAGATGCCCGGCATTACCGAACGAAGCGCCATGCCCCGGTTCCTGCTGATCGATGACCACCACGCGCAAACCCTGGCGCGCCAGACGCAGTGCGCAAGCGACGCCGATGATCCCCGCGCCGACCACGGCGATGTCGTGCGATGGATTATTCGCCATGGTGTGTCGCTTCCCGTTGGCCATCGAGCAAGCGCCGAAGGTTGAGCGGATTGGTCTGTTGCAGCGCCGTCGGCAGCAAGCTGTCGGGGAAATCCTGATAGCACACCGGCCGCAGGAAACGCAGGATCGCCGCAGTGCCCACCGAGGTGCTGCGCGCATCCGAGGTTGCCGGGTAAGGCCCGCCATGCACCATCGCATCGCAGACTTCCACGCCGGTCGGCCAGCCATTGACCAGCAAGCGCCCGGCCTTGCGCTCGAGGGTTGGCAACAACGTGCGCGCCAGTGCAAAGTCGGCGTCATCCATGTGCAGGGTCGCGGTCAGTTGGCCTTCCAGATGTGCGCAGACCTGACGGATTTCTTCGTCACTGCTGCATTGCACGATCAGCGCTGTCGCGCCGAACACCTCGGCTTGCAAGCTTTGATCGGCGAGAAAATCCGCTGCATCAGTGCTGAAGACTTGCGTCTGACACTGATTCGGGCCGCTGCCGACTTGGCCAACCGCTATCGCGCGTGCACGGGGATTGCCTTGCAGAGCCGTCACGCCTGCTTGATAGGCGCCGAAGATGCCGGGCGTGAGCATGGTTTGCGCCGCACTGCGCGGGATCAGTTCAGCCACCGCGCTGAGGAACCCGTCGAGCGCCGGGCCTTTGCGGGCAATCAGCAATCCCGGGTTGGTGCAGAACTGCCCGGCGCCCAGTGTCAGCGACGCGACAAACCCTTCGGCCAACGCCTGCGCGCGATTTTCCAGCGCGGCGGTAAACAGCAAAACCGGGTTGATCGAGCTCATTTCCGCATACACCGGGATCGGCTCGGGTCGCGCTTGCGCAGCTTTCATCAAGGCCAGACCGCCAGTGCGCGAGCCGGTGAAACCAGCGGCTTTGATGCGCCAGTCGCTGACCAATGCGATGCCGACTTCGTAGCCAGAATCGAACAACAAGGAAAACACGCCCTCGGGCAGAGCGCAGGCTTTGACCGCTTGCGCGACTGCGCGGCCGACCAGTTCGCTGGTGCCCGGATGCGCGCTGTGCGCCTTGACGATTACCGGGCAACCGGCCGCCAGTGCTGCGGCGGTGTCGCCACCGGCCACGGAAAATGCCAGCGGAAAGTTGCTCGCACCAAACACCGCGACCGGCCCCAGGGCAATCTGCCGCTGGCGCAAGTCGGAGCGCGGCAGTGGTTGGCGTTGCGGTTGCGCACTGTCGACGCGCACGTCCAGCCATTCACCGGCGCGCACGGTACGGGCGAACAGGCGCAATTGCGAGCAGGTGCGGCCACGTTCGCCCTGAAGGCGTGCAGGCGGCAGACCGGTTTCGGCGTGGGCGCGTTCGATCAGTTCATCGCCAAGGTTTTCGATGTGTTCGGCAATGCTTTCGAGAAATGCCGCACGGGCGCTCAGGCTGGTTTCGCGATACGCATCTTGCGCCGCCCAAGCCAGGGCGCAGGCCTGTTCCACCTGTTCGGCTGACGCCCCGGCGAACTGCGGTTCAAGTGCCTGGTTGGTCGCCGGATCAATCCCGCGAAAGGCCGGACGCGTACCCGCCACGGATTGTTGGCCGATCAGCATGTTGCCCGTCAGAGTCATGGTGTCTTCCTGTGAAATGAGCGAGGCCTGCCGCGAATCGTGATGACTCGCGGCAGGTGGCGGTCAGGCGAAGTTCTGCTCGGCGGACCAGTTTTCGTACCAGTGACGGAACAGCGAATACTGCTTCTCGGCATAGCGCCGTTGCGAGTCGCTCAGCACGTCGCTTTCGTTGAAGTGCAGGGTGTATTCCTTGTCGCCGTTGAGCACCATCAGATGCTTGTAATACAGCACCAGATCGCAACCTTCGTCGAACGATGACAGCACGGCCAGCGCCGACTCCAGTTCCCGCGCCTGGCGCCGGGCCTTGGCATCGCCTTGCGCGGCCTGCTTGCTCAGCGCCACCAGTTGCAGCACTTCGCGGGGCAGGGCGTTGCCGATGCCGGTAATGGCGCCGGTGGCGTTGCAGTTGACGAAGCCGTGCACCACTTGCGTGTCGACGCCGACCATCAGCGTCACGTCCTCGTCCTTGGAGGTGATGTTCTCGGCCGCGTAGCGCAGGTCCGCGCCGCCGCCGAATTCCTTGAAGCCGATCAGGTTCGGGTATTCACGGCGCAGTTCGAAAAACAGATCGGCGCGGGTGGCGAAGCCGTAGTAAGGACTGTTGTAGATCACCGCCGGCAAGTTCGGTGCGGCTTGCAGGATGGCAGCGAAGTGGGCTTTTTGCGCTGTTGCGGAAGCACCACGGGACAGCACGCGCGGAATGACCATCAAGCCTTGCGCGCCGACTTTCGCCGCATGCGCTGCGTGGGAAACCGCTTCTCGGGTATTCACTGCACCAGTGCCGACGATGGTCGGCACCCCGGCAGCGACCAGGCGCGCCACGCCTTCCTGGCGCTCGGCTTCAGTCAGCAGCGGCCAGTCGCCCATCGAGCCGCAATAGACCACGGCGCTCATGCCGACATCGATCAGCTCGCGTCCCTTGGCCACCAGCGCATCGAAGTCCGGTTTGCGCTGGGCGGTGCATGGGGTCATCAGGGCCGGCATGCAGCCGGTGAAGATGTTGTCGCTCATGGTTCAACTCCTTGGCATTTCGTTTGATTCGAGGTGAAAAAGCGGCGTGGCGGCTCAGATGCCCCACGCGAACGGGTCGGTTTCGTCGATCAGCAAGGTGCTGTCGGCGGTCATGTAGGCGCGGCCGGTGATGAACGGGCGAATGCGTTCGCCCTCCCATTCGAAGCGCCCTTCGAACTGGCTGCCGGTGATGCTCGCCTGGATCCACGGTGCGCCCGCTTGCAGCTTGTCGTCGGCGGCCAGGCAGGCAAGTTTGGCGCTGGTGCCGGTGCCGCATGGTGAGCGGTCATAGGCTTTGCCGGGGCACATGACGAAGTTGCGGCTGTCGGCCCGATCGTCATCGGCGAACAGTTCGATGTGGTCGATGACCGCGCCGTCTTCGCCAAAAATGCCCTGATCTTCCAGCGCCTTGAGCATGGCCCAGGTGTACGCGGTCAGGTGTTCGACGTTGTCCATGGTCAGGGTCTGGCCATGCTCGGAAACCAGGAAAAACCAGTTGCCGCCGTAGGCGATATCACCGACTACGCGACCAAAACCGGGCACGTCCACTGGTACTTGTTTGCGATAGCGGTAGGCGGGCACGTTGCCCAGAGTGACCGAGCCATCGTCGTGCAGCGTCGCGCTGACTTGCCCCACCGGTGTGTCGATCTTGTGCACGCCCGGCTGGATTTTCCCCAGATGCTGCAACGAATTGATCAGGCCAATGGTGCCGTGGCCGCACATGCCCAGGTATCCGGCGTTGTTGAAGAAGATCACCCCGCAGGTGGCATCAGGCGACACCGGCGGGCAATACAGCGCGCCGACCAGCACATCGTTGCCACGCGGTTCGAGCAGACAGGCGCGGCGCCATTGATCGTGCTGGCTGCGCAGGGCGTCGCGTTTCTCGACCATGCTGTTGCCGGACAGCTCGGGGAAGCCGCTCATCACCAGCCGTGTCGGTTCGCCGCCGGTGTGGGAATCAATGACGTGTACTCGTTTCATGAAGAGATCCCGTTGGATGATTTCAGTAGGCGCCGGCAGGGCGGGCGTTGACGGTGGGCGAGGGCGCAGGGCTGTCGCTTTCTTCGTCCTCGTCGTCCAGGCGCAGCAGATGGGCAGGCACGCCGGTCGCTGCGCCCCAGTAGTAAATACCGGTGGCGCAAGCGGCGACGACGATCGTGTCGAACGGATGAGCGAGGATGCCCAGGCCACCGAAGGTGCCGAGTTTCGACAGCACGATAGTCACCGCGTAGAACGCGATCAGCCACGCCGATGAGCGCACCTGACGCGCCAGACTCAGGTGTGCGGTCGGCACAAAGCGACCGCAGAACAGGTAGATGACAAACATCAGGATTTGCAGGCCGAGCAGCCACGACACGGTGTTCCAGCCCGACCAGTAGACGATCAGCGCGGCGATGATGAACGACACCGGCCCGAGCAGGCCCATGCTCTTGACCCGGAACGGGCGCGGCATGTCCGGCGCATTGCGCCGCAGCGCCGCAACCGACACTGGCGCCACCGCATAGCTCAACACCAGCGCGGCGGAGACCACGTTGATCAGCGCTTCCCACGACGGGAATGGCAGGGTCCAGAACACCGACAGGGCGAAAGTCAGCCACAGCGCCGGACGCGGGATGCCGGACTTTTCATCGATGTGGGTGAAGACCTTGAAGAAGGTGCCGGTCTGCGCCCAGCCGTAGATCACTCGCGGCGTGGCGTTCATGTAGATGTTGCCGCAGCCGCTCGGCGAGATCACCGCATCGGCGACCACCAGATAGGCCAGCCAGCCGACACCGAGCGCCAGGGCGATGTCGCGATAGGGCAGGGCGAATTCCTTGCTGATACCCGCCCAGCCGTTGGCGAGCATTTCCGTCGGGATGCTGCCGAGAAAGGCCATTTGCAGCAGCACGTAAATCAGGGTCGACAGCAGTACTGAAAGAATCAGCGCGATGGGGATGGTGCGCTGTGGATTCTTCACTTCGCTGGCCACGGAAATGATCGGCGTCAGGCCCAGGTAGGCAAAGATGATTCCGCCGGCAGAGACCGCCATCTCCACGCCGGACAGGCCGAATGGAGCGAATCCCTGAACCTGAAAGTTCTCCGGTTTGAAGAAAGTGAACAGCACGCCGATGACCAGCAACGGCACGATGAATTTGAACACGCTGACCAGATTGTTGGCCTTGGCGAAGGTCTTCACGCTGCGGTAGTTGAGCAGGAAAAACACGCAGAGCAGGCCGAACTGCACCAGCCAGCCGAGGATCGTCGGATCGCCACTGCCAGCCTTGGTCAGGCCGGGAAACCACGCCGCCGCGTATTGGCGCGAGGCGACCACTTCGATCGCCACCAGACTGGAAAACGCAATCAGCGTAATGAAGCCCATCAGGTAGCCGAGCAGCGGGCCGTGGGAATAAACCGGGTAGCGCACCACGCCGCCGGCACGGGGCAATGCCGCGCCCAGTTCGCAGTAGACGATGCCCAGCAGCAACACGGCAAAACCGCCCAGCAACCAGGAGAAAATCCCCGCCGGACCGGCAATCGCCGAGACATGGCTGGCGGCGAACAACCAGCCGGAGCCGAAGATCGCGCCGAGTCCGATAAAGGTGAGGTCGATCAATGAAAGCTGTTTTTTGAACTTGCCTTGGCCTGACATGGCATCGCCTTCTTGTGAGTTATTGGATAGGCAGTTGTGTCACGGGGACGAGCAGACTTTGCACGGGTCGACGGCGGCGGCGATTGATGTTTTATGCAGGGATCGATGACGAATTCAGCACAATGGCGCTGGCGATTGCTGGGCCTCGACAGGGCCGTGACGTTGCTGCACTCTGCTCGCGGACAGCTTTTCTGGCGGTTCATCTCGAGGGGGAAGTGTTTGATGCAGTCAGCGTTTTCGATCCTGTGCCAGGGCACTGACGGCTTGCGTGCGCAGACCCTCGAAGAGATGGTCGCCGGTGCCGCGCAGTTGTTGCCGATACTCGATGTCATCCCCAATGCGGCGATCTTCATCAAGGATCTGCAAGCGCGCTATGTGCTGGCCAACCGTACGCTGGTGCAGCGCTGTGGCTTGAAGGACCTGCGCCCGTTACTCGGCAAAACCAGTGCGCAGGTGTTCCCGGCGCAGTTGGGCCCGGGTTATACCGAGCAGGATCGCAAGGTGCTGGAGGAAGGATTTGTGCTGGAGGATCAGCTCGAACTGCATCTGTATGGCAGTCGCGAACCGGGCTGGTGCCTGACCCACAAACGACCGATCTACAACCGTGACGGGACGATCATCGGCCTGGTGGGGATCTCGGTGGATCTGCAATCAGCCAGCGAAACCCACCCGGCGTTCGAGCGCCTGGCGGCTGTCGATGAATACATTCGCGGCAACTTCAACCGGCGGGTGACGCTGGGTGAACTGACGCGGATCGCCGGGATTTCCGTGGCGCAACTGGAACGCTACTGCAAACGCGTTTTTCACCTGACACCACGGCAGATGATTCAGAAAGTCCGCCTGGAACACGCGCATCGATTGCTGCACAGCGACTTGCCGATTACCGAGGTTGCGCTGCAATGCGGCTACACCGATCACAGCGCTTTCACCCGTCAGTTCAAGGCCTCGACCGGGTTTACACCACGCCAATACCGGCAAGCCACCGGGCATTAGACCAACACGGCCAGCCAGGCCGAGAGCAGCAGAAGAAGGGCCAGTGCCGCGTTCATTCGCTTGAACGCTTGCGGTGAGCTGAGCAACCGCGCGCTGCCGACGCCGAGCAGCGCCCAGAGCGTCATGCACGGCAGCGACACCAGCAGAAATGCCAGCGACAACACCAGCAGGCGCAGCGTCTTGTCGCCGCCGCCAACGAATACGCTGACCACCGCCACAGCCATCATCCACACCTTCGGATTGACCAGTTGCAGCAGCGCCGCGCCGAATACGCTCAAGCCTTGTTCCTGCGCAGCATTTGGGTCCAGCGACGGCGGCGTACTGCGAAAGATCTGCCACGCCAGCCAGCTCAACCAGAGCACGCCAGCCCAAGCCATGGCTTGCTGCACGCGCGGAAAGCGCAACAGGGTTTCGCCAGCGCCGAGCCCGACCACCAGCACGATCAACGCGGCCGCCGCACAGGCGCCGAAAATGATCGGCAGCGTGGCAATCAGTCCGCGCCGCGAACTGTGGCTCAGCACCAGAATATTGGTCGGCCCCGGCGTGATCGAGGCGACGAAAGCAAACAGCAGAAAGGGCAGTAAAGAAGCCATGGTGCAAATTCCTGAAAGTCGAAACAGGACACCATGATCGTCAGCGGGCGGGCCTCAGTCTGGAAGATTTGAGCAGCGTCTGCGGTAGTCCGCCGGGGTCAATTGATAGGCGCGGCGGAACCAGCGCCCCAGATGACTCTGATCGGCAAAACCAAGCACGCTGGCCACCTGCGCTGGCGTCTCGCCGCGCGCGAGCAATTGCCGTGCCTTGGCCAGGCGCAGTTGGATCAGGTAGGCGTGGGGTGCCAAACCGAAAGCGGCCTTGAACGCGCGGGTCAGGCGAAAACGATCGACACCACAGGCTTGCGCTAGGTCGTCGAGGCCGATGTCTTCGTAGGTGTGGGCATGCAGATAGTCGCGCGCAACCTGCGCAACCAGTGGCAGGCGCGGATCGAAGTCCTGACGCTTGCGCCAGTCGAGATGACGGGTGAGGGACGCCAGCAGGCCATCCAGTGCAGTCTGCCGGACGATGCGCAGATCGCCGTCATGTAACGCGTGGAAGGCTTGCACGATCGCCGTCGACAGGCGCGGATCGTGGCTCAGTGTGTCGGTAAAGCCTGGCTGACTGTCGGCGGGCGCCTCTTCGAACAGCGCGTGCAGCTCGCGCTCCAGCCAGTGCGGATCCAGATACAGCATCGAGTAGGTGAACCCATCCTCGGTCGGCGCATGGCCATCGTGGATTTCACCCGGCTCAAGCAGAAACACATGCCCCTGCGTACTGCGATGGCGCACACGGCGGCAGTTGAATTGCTGGACGCCTTGCTCGGTAACGCCGACTAGAAAACTGTCATGCCAGTGCGGATCGTAGGCATGCCCACGGAAATGCGCACGAATCGACTCGATCCCGGTATCGACATCCTGGGAGAGAGAGATCCAGTTGCGTTTGTCCATGGGAGGATTCCATAGGGCGGTTGAGCAGGGGCGTTTCTAAAATACCGCGTGGGGGAGAAGAGTGTTTAGAAGATTTGTGCAGGTGCGCAGGGGGGGGGGGGCGCGTCAGGCAATGTGCCTTGGATGGGACCATAAAACGCAGACGAAAAAAAACCGCCTTCGCGGGGG